>CAZFWD010000100.1:0-5849 GCA_964522535.1 uncultured Desulfonema sp. | reverse complement strand
GGCCTTGTTGACGGTTTCGATCCGTTCCCTTTCCGGATCCGAGTCGTAAACGATGCCCGCCCCGGCGTTTACCGTTAATTTTCCATTTTCAATGCAGGCAGTGCGGATGGTGATGGCCAGGTCCATGTTTCCGGTGAAGGAGATGTAGCCGACCGCGCCGCCGTATGGGCCGCGGGGTTCGTTTTCCAGTTCGGATATGATCTGCATGGCCCTGACCTTGGGCGCCCCGGACAGGGTGCCGGCGGGAAAACTGGCGGCCATCAGGTTCCATGCGTCGTATTCCGGCTTTACATCGCAGTGGATATTTGAAACCAGATGCATCACATGGGAATACCTTTCGACCACCATCAGGTCGGTTACCTGGACCGTTCCGGTTTCCGCAACCCGGCCCAGGTCGTTTCTGCCGAGATCCACCAGCATCAGGTGCTCCGCCCGCTCCTTTTCGTCCTTTAAAAGCTCGTCGGCAAGCGCCCGGTCTTCCTGCTCGGTCTTTCCCCGCGGCCGGGTCCCGGCGATCGGCCTCAGGGTGGCCACCCCGTTTTCCAGGCGCACCATGGTTTCGGGTGAAGACCCCACGAGGATCGTCCCGCCCAGATGCAGGAAAAACAGGTAGGGCGATGGATTGATATAGCGCTGCGCCCGATACAGCGGAATGTTATTTTTCGGCGCATTACAGATGAACCTCTGGGAAATCACGGCCTGAATCACCTCGCCGGAGGTGATGTATTTTTTCACGGTCTCCACCTTTGACCGGAAATCCGCTTCGCTGCAGGTTGACCTTAGCTGCAAGGGGGAGGGATTTGTAGGTTTGTTGATTTCCGGAATGGGTCGGGATATTTTTTGCCAAAGCGCCTCAATCCGTTCGCAGGCGGCAGCGTAGGCGGTTTCAGCGTTCGCATGATCATTTTTAAACACCGTGATGATGATCAGCAGAGTGTTTCGAATGTTGTCGAAGACAAGCATCTCGTCGGGCATGATGAAATGGGCGACCGGTCTGTCATCCGGCAGGCGGTTTGGAATGGCTTCGAAAAAAAAGACGGTTTCGTAGGTTAAATACCCGACAAGCCCGCCCCAGAACCTCGGCAGTTCGGGGATGGTCACGGGGCGGTAAGGGCGCATGAAATCCCTCAGCACATCAAACGGCCTGCCGTGATGGGGGGCCGTTCGAATGTCGCTGTTTTTCTGGATTTCAATCCGTTGGTGGTAGATTCGAATCTGGGTCCGGGCCGAGGTGCTTAAAAAACTATACCGCCCCCAGCGCTCCCCGCCTTCAACGCTTTCAAAGAGAAATGCGGGTCCTTTATTGGCATAAACCTTCTGCAGCACCGATACGGGCGTATCCATATCCGCCAGAATCTCTCGGCAGAGCGGTACCACATTGTGCTGCTCAAAAAACCGAACAAAGGCTTGCTGGTCGGGGAACTGGTTTAACAGCATTTAATTTTCCTTGTTCTGATCTGGTTGTAAAAAAAAAGCCGTTTGGTTTTCCCAACGGCCCTTTTCAAATAAAAAAACCGTGGGATTTGAGGCTGCCCACGGTTTTTGAACTTGTTTTATTTTTATATGATTATAGACATCCGCCGGACGGCCTCGTTGTTTGAGCCCGCCACCACCAGCAGTATGCGTTATGCTTTACATCCGTCATTTAGGTTTGATCCTTTTGAGTTGTCGGCGCGATATTTTTTTTATCTAAGGCAATTTAAGCCGTGTGCACCGGTTCTGTCAAGGGTTTTTTTATTTTTAAAAAATTATTGTAACATCAGCAGAGGCGTGTCATACCGGACTTACAAAATAAGATCGGATTTTGGGAGTGGATATCATGGCGGGGCGCATGATGAAGGCTGAAATACTGGCGACCGGGGACGAGGTCTGTTCGGGTTCCGTGGTCGACAGCAACTCCGCGCACATTGCCGTGGGCTTAAGCGGCTTGGGGATCGCGGTGACAAGGCATACCTGCGTGGGGGATGATTTGAAGGAGCTGGTTTCCGTTTTGTCTGAAATCGGCGATCGCGCGGATATCGCAGTGGTTACTGGCGGAATCGGGCCGACCGTGGATGACTTGACGGCCCAGGCCGCAGCCGAGGCCGCCGGCGTTGACCTTGAGTTTAATCCTGCCGTTGCCCAACACATCGAAAAATTTTTTAAAAAATTTTCACGCAAAATGGCCGAATCCGACATCAAGCAGGCCATGCTGCCGAGAGGCGCCATTCCCATGCCGAACCCCGTGGGAACCGCGCCGGGGTTTATTTTCGGCATCGGCAAATGCCGCTTTTATTTTCTTCCGGGCGTGCCCTTTGAAATGGAACGGATGCTTTTGGAGCAGGTGTTCCCGAATATTGCGTCTTTCTTGGGGGATCAAAAAGTATATCATCAAACAAGGATGCTATCGATTTTCGGGCTTCCCGAGGCTTCCGTAAACGATCGGCTTTCCGGTCTGACCGCCTCCTTTGCCGGAATAAAGCTGGGCATGGTGGCCCGGTTTCCGGTCATTTACGTTAAACTGACGGCAGCGGGGAAAGACAGGGCAGCCCTGAATGAAGGACTGGCCGCCGCATCCGCCCGGGCGGTGAAACGGCTCAAAGAATATGTTTTTTCCATTGCGGGAAACAGCATGGAGGCCGAGGTGGCGGGACTGCTGATTCAAAGACAAGAGACGCTGGCTGTCGCGGAAAGCTGCACCGGCGGACTGATTTCGCATTTGCTGACCAATATTCCCGGCAGCTCCGGTTATTTTCTTTTTTCGGGTATCAGCTATTCTAACCGGGCAAAGGCGGAAATTCTTCGCGTAAAAGAGGAGACCCTCAACCGCTTCGGCGCGGTGAGCGAAGAGACCGTCTCCGAGATGGCCCAAGGCGTGCGAAGGATTGCGGGAGCAGCCTACGGGCTTGCCGTCAGCGGCATTGCCGGGCCTGCGGGCGGAACCGCCGATAAACCCGTGGGAACGGTGTGCATCGGCCTTGCGGCACCTGACGGGGTGAGCAGCCGCCGGCTGCAATCCCCGTTTCAGGATCGGCTTTCAAACAAACAGATTTTTGCGGTATGCGCCCTTGATATGTTGAGAAAAAAGCTCGCATCCAGAGAATAGGCAATTTCTGCATAAGAAAAAGGTTTTCACGTTACCAACCAAGGAGGTTATCCGTGTTAAAAATCATATCCGGCGATATGGAGAAGATGGACACCGGCTGCCTGATCATACCGGTTTGCGAGAACCAGGCGATTCATGACGATCCCGCGGTCCTCAAGCTGACAACCGCAGCCAAAAGGTTTAAGGAGTTTAAGGGGAAAAAGGGGGAGTCCCTGCTGCTCTATGATCCGGGCAAAATTTATGCAAAACGCGCCTTGTTTTTAGGCCTTGGAAAATTCGAAAAGCTGAATTCCGAAGGGCTGCGCGCGGCCGCGGGAAGGGGGATCAGACAGTGCATCGAAAGGCACATCCCTGAGGCGCTGATCTGCGCCCCCCTGGCTACCGTGCTCAAGCTTCAGGAAGAGGCCATGCTTGAAGCCCTGCTGGAGGGCGCTTTTTTAGGAAACCACCTTTTTGACAGGTATAAAAATGAAAAAAAGGATAAACCGCTCACTCAGGTTTCGGTTTATGCAAAACCGGACCAGGCAAAGGCGTACGGCCGTCTGCCGGCAAGGGTTGAAACCGTTTGCGGCGGGACCGTTCTGGCAAGAGAATGGGTGAGCATGCCCCCAAACGACAAGCGCCCGGACCGGTTTTCCCAGCTGATATGCAAGGCTCTTAAAAAGGAAAAGATAAAAATTACGGTTCTGGATGCAAACAGGTTAAGGCGGCACAGGATGAGCGGCATACTCGCTGTGGGCGCCGGCAGTTGTGTCCCTCCCCGCATGCTGATTCTGGATTACCATCCGGGATCGCCCGCCAAGGCCAAGAAAAATAAACAGACCGTGGTCTTATTGGGCAAGGGGGTGACCTTTGATTCGGGCGGGATCAATTTAAAACCCTCCACCGGTCTGGAGGATATGAAAACCGATATGTCGGGCGCGGCTGCGGTTGCCGCGACCCTGTTGTCCGCCGCCAGGTTAAAGGCCGGATACCGGATCATCGGGGTGATTCCGGTGGTGGAAAACATGCCTTCCGGCGACGCCTCCCGCCCCGGCGACATCATCACCTCCCATGCCGGCAAAACCGTTGAAATCGGAAATACGGATGCGGAGGGGCGCCTGATTCTCATTGACGCCATGTCTTATGCGGTTAAAATGTATCATCCGGATGTGATGATCGACATGGCCACCCTGACCGGCGCCTGCGTGGTGGCCTTAGGAGAAAAAATCGCCGGTGTTTTTTCTTCGGACGCGGCGTTGAGGGATGTGATCGTGGCCGCCGGTGAAACGACCCATGAAAGGTGCTGGCCGATGCCCATGCCGGAAGACTACAAGGAGTTGCTGAAGAGCGATTTTGCCGATATCAAGAACATCAGCAGCTCCCGCTGGGGCGGAGCGATCACGGCCGCCCTGTTCCTTTCGGAGTTTGTGGGAAAGGCCCGGTGGGCGCATATCGATATCGCCGGGCCTGCATACAGCGCCAAGGACGGCCCATACTGCCGCGCCGGGGGAACCGGCTTCGGGGTTCGTCTGATGATGGAGGTGCTCAACCGGTTATCCTGAAACCCTTCAAGCGGCCTTTTTGGGATGCACGAACCAAACCTCCGGCACGCGGGGCTTGAGAGATGAAGATTGATTTTAAAAATGTGCTGATCACGGGGGTTGCCGGGTTTATCGGGTTTCATCTGGCCCGGCGGCTGCTGGAGCAGGGGTATGCCGTTGTCGGGATTGATAACTTAAACGATTATTACGATGTCGGGCTGAAGCAGGATCGGCTGGGACTTTTACACCCGTTTTCGGATTTTAAATTTTTTAAAACCGATTTATGTGATTTAAACGGGCTGAGGGAAATTTTTGAATCCCACCCCATCGACATCGTGGTCAACCTGGCCGCCCAGGCCGGGGTTCGCTACTCCCTGACCCACCCCCATGCCTATATCGACGCCAACATCGTGGGGTTTGTCAACCTGTTGGAGTGCTGCAGGCATCATGGGACACGGCACCTGGTGTTTGCCTCATCCAGCTCGGTTTACGGCGCCAACACCCGCATGCCGTTTTCCGTTCATCAAAACGTGGATCATCCGGTTTCCCTGTATGCCGCCACCAAAAAGGCCGGTGAGCTCATGGCCCATGCCTACAGCCATCTCTACGGGATTCCCTGTACGGGGCTCAGGTTCTTTACGGTTTACGGACCCTGGGGCCGGCCGGACATGGCCCTGTTTCTGTTTACTCGAGCGATCCTGAAGGGCGAACCGATACGAGTTTTCAATTATGGGCACATGAAACGGGACTTTACTTACATCGACGACATCGTCGAGGGTGTTTTTCGGGTCATGGGGCTGCGGCCTGAACCGGATTTGAAATGGTCCGGCGATTTACCGGACCCCGGGAGTTCTGCTTCCGCCTACCGGATTTATAATATCGGGAATAATATGCCGGTGGCCCTGACCCGGTTTATCGAGCTGATTGAAAAATCCCTTGGCAAATCCGCCGAAAAGATCCTGCTTCCCCTTCAGGCCGGGGATGTTCCGGAAACCTATGCGGATATTGAGGACCTGTTTCATAGCGTCGGGTTTAAACCGGAAACCCCCGTTGAAACCGGGATTGAGCGGTTTATCGGCTGGGATAAATCCTATTACAAAATTTAGCTGGCGGGGTGGCGAATTCATTCGGAATGCGGCGGATGCGGAAATTTTTTTTTCTCGCCGGCACGGTGCTGGCCGTGTTTGCCCAGCGCAGGGTCCGGGGTTCGGCCTTTTCTGCCGTCTAAGTAACATTTTTTC
>CAZFWD010000099.1:0-2723 GCA_964522535.1 uncultured Desulfonema sp. | reverse complement strand
CTGATTCCAAAAACAGCATCTGCGCGATCAGCAGGTTGGCCACCTCGTCGCTGATATCGGTGCCCAGAAAAACAATGCGGTCCTTCAGCAGCCGGGAATAGATATCGTAGGCGCGTTCCCCCTTGCTGGTTTGTTCGATAACCATGGGTATTAATGGCACGACAGGCCTCCTTCAATGCTATAAAAACAGACAATGTCCATCAGGATGATTCGGTTGAACCCTGCTTATCATTCCCTTTTTCGGCTTCCGGTTCAACCTCTTTTATATTCGCATGTTCTATTATAAGGTCAAATGCTTTTTTTTCAAGTAAGGCATGCGTAAAACCCGCCAGCCTGTCCGGATTGCCCTTATAATAGTCCTTTATCATATGAACCGGTTGGCCGAGGTTTTTGGAAAACGCCTCATACTCGGCGTCCAGCTCGTTCTCCGTGACTTCAAGGCCCTCCTGCTCAATGATCTGCCCCAGAAAAAGGTGCTGCCGGACCTTTTTTTCCGCGATGTCCCGGTAATCTTCCGACATCTTGTCCCGGGTCAGGCCCATCTGCTCCAGAGAAAGATTGCTTTGGGCGAACTTCAGCCGCAGGTCATAAATAATTCCGTCAATCTCCGCTTTGACAAGGGTGTCCGGAACCTCAAATTTTTCGGTCAGCAGTTTTTGAAATATCTGTTCCTGAATTTCCTGCTCCGCCCGCCGGACATACCCCTCCTGAAGGTTTTTGCGGATCGCCTCCCTTACCTCATCCATCGTCGCGAACTTGCCCAGTTTGTTCGCCATCGCGTCATTTATCTCGGGCAACACCTCTTCCCGAATCTCCTTGAGGGTCACCTGAAAACGGATTTCCATACCGGCCAGCTTGCTGTTGTGGTAGTCATCGGGAAACTGAACGGAAAACGTCTTGTCCTGGCCGGGCATCAGGTCGATGATCTGTTTGTCGAAGTCCTCCGTAATGCGTCCCTGACCGATTTTTAGAGTGTAGTTCTCGGTCTTTTGCGTTTCTTCAAATGGCGCGCCGTCCTTGAACCCCTCGTAATCGATAAGCACATAGTCTCCGTCCTGGGCGGCACGGGTTTCGGAAATCGGCTTAAGCTCCGCAAGCTGTTTCTGCATCAGCGCGACCTGGCTTTCAATGTCTTCCGGCTTTACCGAATACAGGGTCTTGGTGAGCTCCACGCCCTTAAAGGCGATGGGCGAAAGCTGAGGCCTCAACTCGATGGTGGCGTTATAAATAAACGGCCCGTCCGGGTCCAGCTCAGGCGGATTGATCTCCGGCGTGCCCAGGAGCGCCAGGTCTTTTTCTTTTATAGCCTCAATCAGGGAGTTCTGAATCAGGGTGCCGGCCACATCGGAATGAACATCTTTTTTAAACATCCGCTCCAGGGTCGCGCGGGGGGCCTTTCCGGGCCGAAACCCCTTTATTTTGGCGGTTTTCCTGAGTTTCATATATGCCGAATCCAGCTCCCGCAAAACATCCTCACGGGGGATCTGAACCTGAATCTTCTTTTTAACCGAACTGATGTCCTCAACGGTAACTTCCATCGGCGCTGTTCCTCTTTCAAATAGATTTATGGATTAAGGGCGTTTTTGCCTGGTGCGAGAGGGGAGACTCGAACTCCCACTCTTATGCAGAGCTGGATCCTAAGTCCAGTGCGTCTACCAGTTCCGCCACTCTCGCAATTTTACTTTATTTTTCTGGTGGCTTCGGGTAAAAAAAATTGATGACTCAGGTTTGCCGAAAAAAAATTACAGCATGTCATCAACTTCTTGAGATTATAAACAAATTATTAGTTTATCAGACGCTTACAGGTTAATAACTATTTGGTGGAGTGTCAAGCAAAATCAGGACAACCCCGATATCACGATGTTTAAGAAACTCACGATCACGCCTTTTTTATTTTTGATCTGTCTGGCGGGTTTCTGGATGATACCGCCTGAATCCGGCCTCCGAGCGGCGGATCATGGCCTCGACAGCCCTGTGGATTCAAGAAAGGTGATTGTACTGGATCCCGGGCACGGCGGGCATGACCCGGGCGTTAAGGGCATGGACGGCAGCCTTGAAAAAGAGATCACCCTGCGGCTTGCCTTTGAAATCGCCCGTCAGCTTAAACCCGCTTACCAGGTGGTGATCACGCGAACAGGAGATTACGGGATGGATCTGACCCGGCGGACATCGGTTGCCAACCACCAGAAGGGGGCGCTTTTCATCAGTATTCACACGGGCGGAAGTGTTCAATACCATATCAGCAAATGGGAGATTTACGTTTACCAGAAAAGCCCTTCTCTATTGGAAGCGGAAGGGGGGTCGTCCACTAACCCGAATGACGCCCAGGGATACCGCCAGCGCTGGGGGAATATCCAGCTGCGGTATGCGGAGTCGAACCGTCTGCTTGCCGAAATCTTGAAGTCCCGGCTGATGGACAATGAGCAAATACGGGCGGTGGAGATGCATGCGGCGCCGTTAAGGGTGCTGGAGGGGGCGGACATGCCCGCGGTCCTGATTGAAACCGGTTATCTGACCAACCCGGCAACGGAAAAGCGGTTAAATGATCCCGATTTTCTGTCTAACGTCGCGGCCGACATTTGCAAGGGGATCGACCAGTTTTTTAATGAAAAAACCGATCCGCCGGCTTGAATATCACAACCAAGCGTGATAAAGGTTCGTATTCAAAGAGATCGGGGTGTGGCGCAGCCTGGCAGCGCGCCTGCTTTGGGAGCAGGAAGTCG
>CAZFWD010000098.1:0-3890 GCA_964522535.1 uncultured Desulfonema sp. | reverse complement strand
CTGAAATCCATTCTGGTATTCCTCGAACAATGGCGCCGGCAGCTTCGCCTGTTCGGGCTCGGCAGCGCGCTGATCCTGGCGATGCTGCCCGCAACCGGCGCGGCCGCGGGCAAGCGGCTGGCGGTGAGCGAACCGGTCGCCAATATCCGCTCCGGACCGGGAACAACCTATGACGTGGTGTGGCGGGGGGGGAAAAAAAACCCCCTTTCCTTTTTTGTTCAGGATAAGACCGGGGAGTGGTATTTTTTTGAGGATTTTGAAGGAACCCGGGCCTGGGTTCACAAGAGTCTGCTTAAACCCATGGATACGGTGATCACGAAAAAGGACAAGATCAATATTCGAAAAGGCCCCGGAACGAATCACAACATCGCGTTTAAGGCGGAAAAAGGGGTTCCCTTTCGCGTGATGGAGCGAAAAGGAGACTGGCTTCGGATCGAGCATGCGGACGGGGACACCGGCTGGATCCACAAGATTCTGGTCTGGTAGGAAAGGCACTGATTTCCGGTTTGCGCCGGTTTGATGATAAGGGTATAATACAACATACCGATGGGAATACTTAACCTGGACAAAAACCGGAAAACCATTGTCGGCGTGGGATCGGCCCTGGTGGATCTGCTGGCGTTTGAGCCGGACGCCTTTATTGAAAGCCTGGGCGTTGAAAAGGGCGGCATGCAGCTTGTGGACAGCGGCGGCATCGACGCCCTGATCTCAAAGACGGCAACCCCTCCGGTGATTGTTCCGGGAGGATCGGCCTGCAACACGGCCATCGGCGTGGGCCGGCTGGGCGGGGAGACCCGGTTCGTGGGCAAGCTGGGCCGGGACCATTTCGGGGAGTTGTTTGTCTCCGGTTTAAAGGACAGCCGGGTGGAGCCCGTGCTGTTTGTGTCCGGGCACCCCACGGGCCGGGTGCTGTCCGTGGTGACGCCGGACGCCCAGCGGACCATGTTTACCTTTCTGGGAGCGGCCGCCCAGATGCGTCCCGATGAGGTCACCCCGGACTGCTTCAGGGATGCTGCGGTGGTTCATGTGGAGGGGTACCTGGTATTCAACCGGGAGCTGATGGGGGCGACCCTGGCCTCGGCCAAGGCCGCCGGGGCTTTGGTCAGCCTGGATATGGCGAGCTTTAACCTGGTGAACGAGAACAAAGGGTTTTTGAAAGAAATCATTGATGGCGGGGTCGATATCCTGATCGCAAACCAGGATGAGGCCAAAGCCTATACCGGCCATGAGGATGCGGAATTGGCTTTGCAGGCGCTTTCAAAAGGGGTGGCGATCGCCGCCCTGAAGCTCGGTCCCGGTGGCAGCCTGATTGCGCGTGGGGGGCGGAAAATGGTTGTGACGGCGATGGGGACGGGATCGGCCGTAGATACCACCGGCGCCGGGGACCTCTGGGCCTCGGGTTTCCTCTACGGCCTGGTGAACGGGTTTTCCCTGGAAAAAAGCGGGGCCCTGGCATCCGCCTGCGGGTATGAGGTCTGCCAGGTCGTGGGCGCCGGCATTCCGGCGGACGGCTGGAAGCGTATTCGAAAATTATTGTCGTTTTTGTAAACGGAGAAAATCAATGGTTGAAGAAAAATCGCGCAAGGAGTTGCTTGAAGAACCCGATCCGTTTATGGTGTTTGCCCAGCGCATGCTGAATCTCGCCAAGCAATACCAGCAGCAGCTTGTCATGGGGGCGCTGGCGGTGATCCTGGCCGCCGTAGTGATCAGCGCGCTGATGTATTACCGGCATCAAGCCGAGGAACGGGCCGCGCAGATGCTCGGCAAAGCCGTTGCGCGTTACCAGGCGGTGGAATACCGGGATCCGAACATCGTCAACCCGAAGCCGCCGTCTGCCGCCGACTACGAAGCGGTTCGGGGGATGTTTAAGGAAATCATTTCAAAATACGCATCCACGGGGGCGGGCCGGGCCGCGCTGGTGCATTATGGGGACCTGAGTTACAAGGCCGGCGATTACGACGAGGCGATCAGCACCTATCAGCAGGCTCTGGACGCGTTCTCAAAGGAAACCGGCTTGAGAAGCATGATCCTAAGCGGCCTGGCGTACGCCTGCGAGGCCAAAAAGGATGACGCGGGGGCCTTGAAATACCTGGAGATGATCGTAAACGACCCGAACGCCGTCCTGAAGGATCAGGCCTTGTTCAACCTCGCCCGAATTTATGGAAGACAGGGGAAAACGGCGCTTCAGACCGAGGCCTGGCAACGAATTATCTCCGACTATCCGGATTCCATGTATTACCCGATGGTCAAGGAAAAGCTTTCCGAATAGGTCGCCGCCGTTTTTTTAAGTTTCAAAAGCGGTTCCGCCTTTGAATGAAAGGCAGAAAAATGCGGGTGGACATCTCCGGTCAGATCGAGCGGGTCACCTACGCCAACCCTGAAAACGGGTATACCATCGCCCGTATGCGGCTCAAGGGCGGAAAACGCACAGTCACGGTGGTGGGGAGCCTCATGGAGCCCCTGCCCGGCGAGGTCATGGAGCTGCAAGGCTGCTGGAAGCTTCATCCCCGATACGGGGAGCAGTTCGAGGTCGAGCACTACAGAACCACGGCCCCGGCCACGGAGCAGGGGATTCGAAAATACCTGGGCTCCGGCCTGATCAAGGGGATCGGTCCGGTCATGGCGGACCGGATCGTAAGCCGGTTCGGAAAAAAGACCTTGGACATCATCGAGAACAGCATCACCCGGCTGGCCGAGATCGAGGGGATCGGGCAGAAGCGGATCGACATGATCGCCAAGGCCTGGGCCGAGCAGAGGGAGATCCGCAGCGTGATGGTGTTTCTGCAGTCCCACCAGGTCAGCGCCGCTTTCGCCACCAAAATCTTCAAGCAGTACGGGGACCGCGCCATCGAGGTGGTCTCCGAAAATCCCTACCAGCTCGCCACGGATATTCGCGGCATCGGGTTTCTGACCGCGGACCGGATTGCTCAAAACCTGGGATTTGCCAAGGATTCCGGACTGCGTATTCAGGCGGGCGTCCTCTATGTTCTAAACGCGCTCGCAGACGACGGGCATGTGTATTACCCCAAAGAAGACCTGATTGCAAAATCCCGCGAGGTGCTTGAGGCCGATGCCTCCCTCGTGTGCGAAGCCCTGGACCGGCTGGCGTCCGAAAAACGGATCGTCATGGAGAAGGGGGAGGGCGCTTTATCGGACGACGCAAACGCCGACGGGGTTTACCTGACCAGCTACCATGTGTGCGAAACCGGCATCTCCCGAATGCTTTGGCGGCTGATGAAAACCCCCAAAGCCATCCGCGTCTTTGATTCCCGGCGGGCGGCCGAATGGGTGCAGGGGGAGCTTGATTTCATCCTGGCGGAAAAGCAGCGGGACGCCATTGAATGCGCCGCCAAACACAAGCTGATGATCATCACCGGCGGCCCCGGGACCGGAAAGACCACCATCATTCGAGCGGTATTGAAGATCTTTTCCCGGTTGAACATCAACATTCTGCTGGCCGCGCCCACCGGCCGGGCCGCCAAACAGATGAGCGAGGCCACCGGGCATGCCGCCAGCACCATTCACCGCATGCTCTCCTTTAATTTTTACAGCGGCGGGTTCGTGAAAAACGAAAAAAACCCCCTGGCCTGCGACCTGCTGGTGGTGGACGAGGCCTCCATGATCGACACGGTGCTGATGTATCACCTGTTAAAGGCCGTGCCTGCGGAAGCCACCCTGATCCTCGTGGGCGACGTGAACCAGCTTCCATCCGTGGGGGCCGGGAACGTGTTGAAGGACATCATCGCCTCGAGGGTGGTGCCGGTGGTCCGGTTAAGGGAGATTTTCCGCCAGGCCCGGCAGAGCCGAATCGTCACCAACGCGCACCGGATCAACAGCGGCTATCTGCCCGCGGTCGATGCCGGGAACGAGGCGGGCGATTTTTATTTCAT
>CAZFWD010000097.1:0-6349 GCA_964522535.1 uncultured Desulfonema sp. | reverse complement strand
CTAAATGCTGGAAATCAAGTACATCAGACAAAATTTGCCGCAAGTGCATGATGCCCTTGAAAAACGGGGAGATACGGCCGAACTGGATACCTTTCAGGCCGCTGATGAAGCCCGTCGTACGATCCTTTCCGAAATCGAAGAACGCCGTCATCAGCGGAACGTGGTCTCGGACCGGATCGCGGGGATGAAAAAAAGAGGTGAACCCGCCGAGGCGCTTGTCACCGAGATGCGGGCGGTTTCAGCCGGTATAAAAGAGCTGGAAAAGACCCTTTCTGAAACAGAGACCCGGTTAAACGATATCCTGATTCGAATCCCCAATATTCCCCATGCCTCGGTTCCGCCGGGCAAAGATGAAAAGGACAACCAGCTTGTTCGAAGGGTGGGCAGCCCGCCCGGGTTTGATTTTTCGCCCAAACCCCACTGGACCATCGGGGAGGAGCTTCATATTTTGGATTTTGAAAGGGCATCCAAGATCGCGGGGGCCCGGTTTCCGCTTTATTTCGGGGACGGCGCCCGTATGGAGCGGGCGTTGATCAATTTTATGCTTGAGCTTCATACCGGCGCCCACGGGTATACCGAGGTGCTGCCGCCGTTTATGGTCAACCGGAAGACCATGACGGGCACGGGCCAGCTTCCCAAGTTCGAGGCGGATCTGTTTAAGCTCGCGGATAGGGATTATTTTCTAATCCCCACCGCCGAGGTGCCGGTCACAAACATTTACCAGGACGAGATCCTGGATGAGGACAAGCTGCCGATTTATTATGCCGCTTATACCCCGTGTTTCCGATCGGAGGCCGGATCATACGGCAAAGACACCCGGGGGCTGATCCGCCAGCACCAGTTCAACAAGGTGGAACTGGTGAAGTTCGTCACCCCGGAGACCTCCTATGACGAGCTGGAAAGGCTTTTGGACAACGCGGAAACCGTTTTAAAACAGCTCGGTCTGGCGTATCGGGTGGTGGTGCTCTGTGCCGGGGACCTGGGGTTTTCAGCGGCCAAAACCTATGACATCGAGGTATGGATGCCCGCCCAGAACCAGTACCGGGAGATTTCCTCCTGCAGCAACTTCGAATCCTTCCAGGCCAGACGCGCCGGAATCCGGTTTAAACGCAAAGGGAAAAAGGGGACCGAGCCGGTGCATACCTTAAACGGCTCCGGGCTTGCCGTGGGCCGGACCTTTGCCGCGGTCCTGGAGAACTACCAGCAGCCCGACGGCAGCGTGATCATTCCCGAGGTGCTGCGCCCCTACATGGGTGGCAAAGAGAGGATCGTGCCGTGAAACCTGAGGATTTTCCCAAAGACATTCAGCCGTACCTGATTCCCAAACCCTCCGGCAGCCTGATTTATCGCTGCCTGGGGTGCAAAAAGGAGTACGGCATCGAGAGGCTTCTATACACCTGCCCGGCCTGCGGGCAGGTCCTGCTGCTGGATGATCCCGCGTTTGACCGGTTAAAGGCCATCCCCGGCGCGACATGGCGGCGTATCTTTGATTTCCGCCGCATGCTTAACATTCCTGCTCTCAGCGGGGTTTACCTGTTCCATGAGTTTATCGGTCCGGTGATCCCTTTGAACGCGGTGGTTTACCTGGGGGAAGGGCATACCCCGGTGATCGAGGCCAATGACCGGCTTCAGGAGCGGGCGGGCTTTAAGTTCTATTTCAAGAACGAGGGGCAGAATCCCAGCGCCTCCTTCAAGGACCGGGGGATGGCCAGCGCCTTGAGCTATATCCAATATCTGATTCAACAGGGGCATGTGTCGGACGTGCTTGCCGTGTGCGCCTCCACGGGCGACACTTCGGCTTCCGCGGCGCTTTACGCGGCCTACCTTCAGCCGAAGGTCAAATCCGCCGTGCTGCTTCCCCATAAGAAGGTCACCCCCCAGCAGTTGGCCCAGCCCCTGGGCAGCGGAGCCGTGGTGTTTGAGATCCCCGGGGTGTTTGACGACTGCATGAAGGTGGTGGAGTCGCTGTCCGAAAATTACAACGTGGCGCTTTTAAACTCCAAGAACGCCTGGCGAATCCTGGGGCAGGAATCCTACTCCTATGAAATCGCCCAGCGGTTTGCGTATGACGTAAAGGATAAGGTTATCGTGGTGCCCATCGGAAACGCCGGGAACATTACGGCCATCATCAGCGGGTTTTTGAAGTTCTATGAAACCGGCATCATCGAGACCCTTCCGAAAATCATCGGGGTGCAGTCGCAGCACGCTGATCCGGTATACCGGTACTATTTAGAACCGGAGGAGGCGAAACGCCGATTTTCGCCGGTGCATGTGAAACCGAGCGTGGCCCAGGCCGCCATGATCGGCAATCCGGTCTCCATGCCCCGGGTGATTCACCTGGTCAAGACGTACAATCAAAAGGCGGGGATGAAAAAGATTTTTGTCGCCCAGGTCGCCGAACAGGAGATCATGGACTGGCAGTTGATTGCCAACCGCAACGGGCACGTGGCCTGCACCCACGGCGGGGAATGCCTTGCCGGGCTGGTGCGGGCCGGGCAAAACGGCTGGATTCAAAAACAGGAATCCGCGGTGCTGAATTCCACGGCCCACGCCCTTAAGTTTTCGGGGTTCCAGGACATGTATTTTGAGGACAGGTTCCCGAATGAGTACGAGGTGACCCCCAAAGCTGAGCTGGTAAACGCCCCCCGGCTGGTGTGTCCGGCGGATTTGACGCAAATCCCCGAACCCGGCAGCCCGCTTTCCGGGGAGGCGCTTGAACACTATGTTCAGCGGGTGGCCGCGGAGATCGCGGGTATGCTGGCACTAAAAAGGAAGGCGGCCGATGAAACCTGATTTACGGTTCAGGGTGATCCGCCTGCTGACGCTGGCCGTCATCGCTGGCGTGCTCACCGCCTCATCCGCGTTCGGGGTGTTTTTGGAAAAAAGGTTTACGGTGTGCCAGGATCAGGGCAGGGATGTGCTGTGCGATTCGTACGTGGTTCAAAAGGATGATTTCGTGACCAAGCTGTTTAAGCAGCGGGGCGAAATCTCCGGACAGGATATGCCCGCGTTTCTGGAGATATTCAAACGGTTGAACCCGCACATTCGGAATGTTGATTTGATCTATCCGGGCCAATGGATACTGATCCCGCTTAAAATCATCCCCCCGGACACCCTGGCGGGGCAGTCCACCGGCACGGTCACGATTCCGCTGATTACGATCACCAATGTCCCCCAGAAACTGCAGCGCAACGCCGTCGAACACATTGTAGTCGCCGGAGACTGCGTTTCCGGGTTGATCGCCGGCCGGTTCGGTGATTACCGGTCCCAGGCCTACAAGGAGGCCATAGAGATTTTCAGGTATTTAAACCCGGATATCAAGGACCTGAACCGGATCCGGATCGGGCAGAAGATCAACCTGCCCGAACCCTCCATCAGGGGCCAGGCGTGGTATCCGGCCCTGTTTGATGAGGCCGGTCAGATCGTCGTTGCCGAAGAGAACGAAGGGCAAAAGAAGGAAGAGGAGAAAAAGCAGGCCGAGCCCGAGAAGGTGGTCCCGGCGATGAAACCCGTTGCGCAAAAGCCTGCGGAAGAAAAGCCAGAGCCCGAGAAACCTCTTCCCAAACCGTTAGTCCAGATCCCCCCGGCGGCGTCTGATGCGCAGGGGCCGACCGTGTTTGAAAAGGCGGCGCAAATTTTACATGCGGACCTGATGGACAGGGGGGAATACTTTTTTCCAAGGGAAGGCGGGGATGATTTTCGGCTGGCGCTTTCGGAAACCCCGGTGATGACGATTGACTCCGGAAGGCGGGTCCTTTTTATCCGTGAAAATCGAATCTCGAATTATGACCAGGCAGTCATCAAGCGGTTCTGGAAAAACCTGGTCGTCGTGAGGATCATGGAATCCCCATCGCTCAGGGACCTGTTGACCCCCCTCTGTCCGGTGCTTTACAAGGGGGGATGTCGGAACAGCCTTTCGTTGAAGGATGCCGGGGTCTTCACGACCATCCGCGGGGATTACATATACGACAGCCCCGACCGCGGGCGAAAGGTCTGCCTGACCCTTATCGCGGACCGGAAGCAGGCCACCCCGGCTGCCATGCGCCGGTATCTCGACGATAAAAATATCCATGTCGCGGAATGGATCGACACCGAAGCGTTTTTCGGGCAGGCGGCCGGCGGTGAGCGCGATCCTGGCGGGAATTCAGGGGTGCCGGTCATCACCGCTTCCGAACCCGAGAAGTTTATTGAAGGGTTTGCCGCGGCCCTCGGTTTCGGGTACCAGAAAAATGTGGAGGTGTCGTTTTCCTACGCCGGATTTCAGGTCAAGACCCTGTCCAACCTTCTGACCGCTCCGTCCGGCCGAAGGTCGCTCATCGATTACGGAGAGCTTTACGGGGACGCCGTGGAATCCATGGAAACCACCGGTTTTTATGTGGTGCAGATCAAGAAGCGCGAAGATTATATGGGGATGGCCAAAGACCTGCTCAACGGCCTGTCGATTCCGTTTGAGGAGAACCCGATTTTCTGGGCCGCAGACCGGCCGCGCATCAACAATACCTCCATGCAGGTGCCGGGATTGTCCATTTCTTTAGAAAAGGCCGGGCAGAAGAAGGTTTTCATCACCTTTGAACGGGTCCCTGAAAAACTGATCCCTTTTTTCACTCAGGCAGGGATTCGCGTGGTTCGCGTCCGCCGGTGACGATATCTCGAAAAAGCCGTAGCCGCGTCTTTGGCGTCACATCGGAATAAGGGGGTTTATATGAAAATAGGGGTTTTGGTTCGAGGGCTGGTGCTTGTTTTATCTCTGAGCCTTGCCGCCTGCAGCTCGGGAAAAACATTTGAAAAGAAAGAGAAATCCAGGGCCGCCAGGGACCTCGGCGAGGCTTATATGCGAAACGGCGAGTATACCCGGGCCCTGCGGGAGCTTCTCAAGGCTGAAAAGATTTATGCGAAGGATCCGTTTCTGCAGAACGATCTCGGGTATGCCTACCTTGCCAAGAACAATCCGGATCTGGCCATCGCGCATTTTAAAGAGGCGTTGAAACTGAAGCCGGATTATGCGGCGGCGCGCAACAATCTGGGAACGGCATACATGGAAAAGGAGAACTGGAAGGCGGCGATCGAATGCTTCCGTCAGGTGGTCGACGACCTGCTTTACCCCACCCCGCACTTTGCTCTAAGCAACCTGGGTTTTGTCTATTATAAACTGGAGGACTATGATCGGGCGGCGGCCTATTACAACGAGGCGCTGGAGATCAAACCGGATTTTCCCAAGGCCTTAAATGGTTTGGGGCTTGTTTACATGGCCATGGGCGACTGCCCGGCGGCGATCGCCATGCTGGAGCAGGCGGTTGCGTCCGCGCCGAAGGAGGCGCCGCTCTATCTTGATCTTGGACAGGCCTATAAATCAGCCCAGCAGTACCGCAAGGCCTACGATACCTTTAACAAGGCGGCGGAGATCGCCCAAACCCCCCGGCTGAAGCAAGAAGCCGAAAAGGAAGCCGAGAAGGTCTGGACCTTGGAGTAAGGGCCTGGCCGGCCTTACGCGGGGAAGGGGGCCTGCGGGGGGTTTTCAGGATCGGCGGATAAGGACATCAAGGCGCATACCCGATCAAGGGTATCGATGTTTTTCCGGATTTCTTCGATGTTGATTGCCGGGATGGATATTCCTTGCAGCATCAGGGCTTCCACCGAATGCCCCGCTAACGCGCGGTCGATCTGCGCAGCCTGATGAAGCATTCTCAGGCAGCGCTGCCTTTTGACCATCAATGCCGCGTCAATTTCCGTTTCAGGCGGGGTTTGATCCAGAAGGTCCAGCACCAGCGGCAGGGCTTGTTCAAAGAGTTCTTTTGACGGGTAAATATTTTCAATAAACCGGCATAAAAACGCCTGGGTCTCTGGCGCTGGGGTAAACCGCGCATTCCTGAGCCGAACCCGGATTCGGCAGACCTCTTTTTTATCGGGAATGCACCGGGCCAGGGTTTGTGAAACCGCTTGATCGATGGGCCTGGTGATCTGCAGGCGGCGAACAAACCGGCCGATGGCCGCGTCCGGAATGCGGACCAAAATCTTCGTTTTGCGATCCGGCAGGTGGATGCGGGTTTGAAGCTGTTTTTGCACCAAAAGATCAATGACGGTGCAAACCCCCTGTTCATCATAGGCGTTTTGCGAAAGAACCGGTTCGAGGCGTTTCTGAACCGCCTCATCCGGGAAAAACAGGAGTTGATAAACCGCGTCCGCCTCGCTGTTTTCTGAATCGGCAAGGATTTGGGCAAGCGCGTCGGCGGATGGGGCGCCAAGGGTGGCGTCGATGTAATCCAGAGTCCCGGCGTCTAAAACGATCCCGGCGGAAAGGATGTCTGCAATCCTGTCGGCAAGCAGGTTATGTTTGTTTTTGGGGGCCGTT
>CAZFWD010000096.1:0-7736 GCA_964522535.1 uncultured Desulfonema sp. | reverse complement strand
ACATTTTTTTGGCTCCCCAGCGCGGACTCGAACCACGGACACGGTGGTTAACAGCCACCTGCTCTGCCGACTGAGCTACTGGGGAATGCGGATAGTTTTTAATGAGAATTTAAAACAATGTCAAGCGGAAATATATTTCAGTTTACTTATGATTATGATCAGTTCAGTCCCCTGCGGCTAAAGGTCCACCCTTAAAGAAAGCTCCCTGAGCTGGTCCATATCGGCAGGCGAGGGCGCGCCCGTGAGCAGGCAGGCGCCTTTCTGGGTTTTGGGAAACGGAATCATCTCGCGGATGGAGCCGCCGCCGCACAGAATGGTCATCAGGCGGTCAAACCCAAAGGCGATGCCGCCGTGGGGCGGGGCGCCGGAATCTAAGGCCGATATCAAAAATCCGAATTTTTCTTCATACTCCCTGGGGGCCATGCCCAGGGCCTTCAGCACCTTGATCTGAAGGTCTTTTTGATGAATACGGATGCTTCCGCCGCCGACCTCGGAGCCGTTTAACACCAGATCATAGGCCCTGGAGTTTACCGACAGCGGATCGGTATCCAGCAGGGGAATGTCGGATTCCATCGGAGCGGTGAAGGGATGGTGCATGGCCTGGTAGCGTTTTTCCGTTTCATCGTATTCCAGCAGCGGAAAACGGGTGATCCATACAAACCGGTATTCCTTTTCGTTTATCAGGCCCAGTTTTGCGCCCAGGTGATTTCTGAGATGCCCTAAAGATTCGTTGACGATTTTCGCCTGGTCCGCTCCGAAAAACACCAGGTCCCCGGGCTTCATGCCGATCTTTTCAGCCAGTTTCTTTTTTTCATCCTCGGTGAAGAATTTGGCAAGGGGGGACTGCCATTCCCCTTCCCGGACCTTGATCCATGCCAGACCCTTGGCCCGGTAAACCTTGACAAACTCCCCCAGGTCATCCAGTTCCTTTCGCGTGAACGTCTCGCAGCCTTTGGCGTTTAGGGCCTTGACGATCCCACCGTTTTTCACCGCGTCGGAAAACACCTTAAACCCGGAGTCCGCGACGATGTCCGAGACATCGGTGAGTTCCAGGCCAAACCGAAGGTCCGGCTTGTCCAGCCCGTAGCGGGCAAGGGCATCCTGGTAGGTCATGCGCTCAAACGGCGGATTCAGGCCGATGCCTAAAACATCCTTAAAGACCGAAGCCACCAGCCCCTCGGCCACGGCCATGACGTCATCCTCCCCCACAAAGGACATCTCCAGATCGATCTGGGTGAATTCCGGCTGCCGGTCGGCCCGAAGGTCCTCATCCCGAAAGCAGCGGACGATCTGGTAATACCGGTCAAACCCGGAAATCATCAGAAGCTGCTTGAACAGCTGGGGGGACTGGGGAAGGGCGTAAAACATTCCCGGGTTGATCCGGCTGGGGACCAGATAATCCCGGGCGCCTTCGGGCGTGCTTTTGGTTAAAAACGGGGTTTCAATGTCCAGAAACCCTCGGCTGTTCAAATAACCGCGAATGGAGGCGCCGGCCTTGTGCCGGGCGATGATGTTTTTCTGAATCATGGGGCGTCGCAGGTCGATGTGCCGGTGCTGCAGCCGAATGTTTTCGTTGACGTCGATGTCGTCCTCGATCATAAACGGCGGGGTCTGGGCCCGGTTTAGGATTTTGAGCTTTGAGACCATGACCTCGATTTCGCCGGTGGCAAGCTCCGGGTTGGCCATTCCCTCGGGCCGGTCTTCGACGATGCCTTCGACCCCCAGCACAAACTCCCCGCGAATCACGTGCGCCTTTTCATGGACCTTCGGGTTGCGCTCCGGATTGAACACCACCTGGGTCAACCCTTCCCGGTCCCTCAAATCCACAAAGATCACCCCGCCGTGGTCCCGGCGGCGCTGCACCCACCCCATCAGCACCACTTCCCTGCCGACATCCTTTGAACGCAGTTCGCCGCAATTATGGGTCCTGCGCATGTTCCCCAATGGTTCAACCACCGACCTGTCTCCTTTACCCTGTCTTTGATGCTGAGGGCTTCATCAGAAATCGCTTGACATGATCCGCCAGCCCTTTGATGGGAATGGCGGTCTGCTGTTTTGTTTTCATGTTTCTCAGGATCACCGAACCTTCCGCAAGCTCCTGATCTCCCACGATCACGACATGGGAGGCGCCGAGCCGGTCCGCCCGTTTCATCAGTCCCTTCAGGCTTCTGTTTTCAAAATCGGTTTCGGTCCTAACCCCCGAAACTGCAAGGGCGCATGACCATGCATAGGCTTCTTCCACGGCCTTTTCCCCCATCGGTGCGATGAACACATTCGGTCCCGGGGTGGGGATTTCCCGTTGCTGAAGCATCAGCTCCACCAGGCGGTCCACACCGATAGCAAAACCGATGGCCGGCTGCTTCGGCCCGCCGAGCGCCTCCACCAGCCCGTCATACCGGCCTCCGCCGGCCACGGCGTTCTGGGCGCCGAGCCGCCCGGTCTGGATTTCAAAGGCGGTGCGGGTGTAGTAATCCAGCCCTCGGACCAGCCGGGGGTCAATGCGAAAGGGAATGTTCTGTTTTTCCAGAAGCGACAACACGGTTTTAAAGTGCCGGTCGCAATCCTCGCATAGATAGTCGATCATGGCGGGGGCGTCGGTCAGCGCCTCCTGGCAGGACGGCAGCTTGCAGTCGAGCACCCGCAAGGGATTTTTATCCCTGCGCCGCAGGCAGTCTGCGCAGAGGTCTTTGCTTTTTTGCATAAGACATTCGGTCAGCGCCGCCTTGTATTGAGGCCGGCACGAGGGGCAGCCCAGGGAGTTGATGCGGACCGTCAACCCGGGGACCGAAAGCTTTTCAAAAAAAGTCCACAGCATGAAAATCATCTGGGCGTCGATATAGGGGGATGCCACTCCGAACGCCTCGGCGTTGATCTGATAGAACTGGCGGTAACGGCCCTTCTGGGGCCTTTCCCTGCGGAACATGGGGCCTGTGGTATACATCTTTTGAACCGGGTCCCTGGCGTAAAGCTTTTGTTCGATATACGCCCGGACCACCGATGCCGTGGCCTCGGGCCGCAAGGTCAGTGTCTCCCCTCTGCTTGCCGGAAAGGTGTACATCTCCTTTTCCACGATATCGGTGTGCTCACCGATGCTTCGCTGAAAAAGCGCGGTATTTTCAAGGATGGGCAATCGAATCTCTGTAAACCCAAAGGCTTCCAAAAGCCCGATGGCCGTGCTTTCTACGTGCCTCCAGGTTTCGACCTGATCCGGCAGGATGTCCCTGAATCCCCTGACCCGCTGTATCATGAATCATTCCTGTTTGTGCTATTTTCGCAAGGCGTGTCTGCCATCTTTTTACTGATTGCAATCTGCGTATTTTTTTTTTATAGTGTTTTCGTCGAGCAGCGGTGGATGGGGCTGCAAGTCCGGCATAATCTAATTTGTATATGGAAAGCCGTTTCGCAAGTCAATATTTATGTTGGGCATAGCGAACCGGCACGTTCGAAACGACGGAAAGGGGGGACGATGGCCATATCGACGCGGGTTACCGTAAAAACGCTGCATGAGATGAAACAAAAAAGGGAAAAAATCGCGGTGTTGACCGCCTATGATTATCCCTTTGCAAGGATAGCGGACGAGGCGGGAATTCATGTTATTTTGGTAGGGGATTCCGTGGGCATGGTCGTTCAGGGCAGGGCCAACACCCTGGGCGTGACCATGGACGAGATGGTCTACCACACCCGGATCGTGGCGGCGGCCGCGGAACACGCCATGGTCATCGGGGATATGCCGTTTCTGTCCTACCAGACATCGACTTCCGAGGCGCTGGCCAATGCCGGCCGGTTTCTCAAGGAGTCCGGGGCTGCGGCCGTCAAGCTGGAAGGCGGCGCGGCCGTCAGCGACATTATTCGAGCGATGACCGGGATCGGAATTCCGGTGCAGGCGCACATCGGGCTTCTGCCCCAGTCGGTGCATCAGATGGGCGGGTACCGGGTGCAGCGGGATGAAAACCGGCTGATGGCCGACGCTCGGGAGGTGGAGGCGGCCGGCGCGTTTTCGGTGGTGCTGGAGGGGATACCGGCCGAGATTTCGGCGAAGATCACTCAGGCGCTTTCCATTCCGACCATCGGCATCGGCGCCGGGCCGGACTGCGACGGTCAGGTTTTGGTGCTTCACGACCTTCTGGGAATGAATGCCGGGCATGTGCCCAAGTTCGTCAAGCAGTATGCGGCGCTTCGAAAACAGGCGGCCAGGGGGATCAAGGCGTATATTCGGGAGGTCCAGGAGGGGAAATTCCCGGCCAAGGAGCAGTCCTACTGATAAACGATTGAGGTCGTCTTTTTTAATGTTCGCATTTTTAAGCAGATATCCGGATATTAATACCCTGTCGGTGAAGGACTATGCCGTTGAGCTGTCGTTTGACCGCCTGAAACTGGGCGTTGACAACCTGCGCTATGATGTCCATATCAGCCAGGAGTTTTACAGGGTCGCCGGCGATATGATCTTCGAGATGGTCCTCAAGCACGCGGAGGTGTCCCCCGCTTTTATGCGGAACGCGGAATTCAACTGGCACAAAGAGGTGTTCGGGTTTAAGCGGCTCTGCACGGAACTCCTGATCGACGGGGTGAACCGGGCGAAATCCCTTCGTGAGGTTCAGATCGATTTTCTGGCCCAGACCGCCCTGGTCAAAATGCTGTCCGAAGAGATCCAGCGGCAGTACGACGCGGCCATTGCGCACTTTAAGACCATCATTCGAAAACAGGAAATATCCCAGCGGATTGAGGCCACCCTGAAGCTGCGGGAAGAGGTCGGCGGCATTGTTTTTAGGAAAAATCAGATCCTTCAGAAGGTCGGGGCTGAACTTTTCGGTTATTTCATCGATGTTCAGCATGAGGTCAATGCATTCCGGGCGTCCAACTTCGGCGAGGAAGCGAGGCTTCCGGAAGAGCTTTTTTCCAACCCGATCCTTCAGACCGCCATGCAGCCGGACGGGTTTTTCATGATGGAGAACTATGTCCTGCTGGGCCACCGGCTGGAGGACCCGGTCAACTACAACACCCTGTATAACCTGTTGACCGCGTTTTTGAGGCGGATGGACAGGGGTTCTGAAGATAAAAAGGTGATGCCGCCCGCCCAGATCGATTTCGCGCAGAACCGATCCCCGATGCCCGTAAAGGGTTTTGTCGTCTCCTACGACACAAGGGTCGACGGTTGGATTCAATGGATCGATAACATTGATCAGCTGTTTGATTGCTTTACCGCCGAGCAGGCCTGGAAAAAATTAAAGGAACAAAACAGGGATACATCGAAGATTCGAGCGGCCAAAAAACAGTCGGCCCTTCGAAAAAAGCTGCTCAAGGGGTTTTTCAGGCAGGTCGCAAAAGAGAACATGATCGACGGCATTGTCGCCGCCTATAAGATGAAGCCGGTGTTTGAGCGTTATTGCCCGCCGCTTTCTCCCCAGGAGTGCCTTCAGTATATCGTTGTGCCGAAGGCGAGAAAGAACACCGTCAGAAAGCTGAAACGGTTCACCAGGTATTATGGCCGATCCTTTCCCCTTCGGCCCCTGAAAAAAACCATCCGGCAGGTCAGGTCTACCCCTCGGCGGGCCCAGAGGGTGCTGCTGATCCGTTTTTTAAAGGATTTTGCGAAGTACCACAGGGATCTGAGGAATTTCAACCTGATCCGGGATGCCTCGGACGGCATCAACCTGACCACCGATGATAAAATCATCAAGCTTTCCAGGGAGAACAACACCCTCTACGAGTTTGTCCTGTCCCATGAAGAGGTGATCGGCGACAAACCGATCATCAACCATGTGGTGCTTAAGGCCGATATTCGGGGTTCCTCGGCGATTATTGAACAAATGAAGGCAAAGGGGTTGAACCCGGCGTCCAGCTTCAGCCTTAATTTTTTTGAGCCGATTACGAAAATCCTGTCCCAGTACGGCGCCGTCAAGGTGTTTATCGAAGGGGACGCCATCATCCTTTCGATATTTGAACACGAGGGGGTGCCCGGAAGATGGTACGGCGTGGCAAGGGCCTGCGGCCTGGCCATCAATATCCTGTTGATCATCAAACGATACAACCGGAAAAACCGGGAAAACAACCTCCCTTCCCTGGAGCCGGGTATCGGCATCGGTTTCAGCGATTCCCCGCCCACCTTCTTTTTTGACGATGAAAACGAGATCATGATATCCCCGGCGATCAATATCGCCGATCAGTTGTCCCGGTGCAACAGGGCGCTGTGGGAGCGGCTGTCTGAGGAGAACCTTCCGTTTAATGTCTATGTATTGGCGCCTGCCCTGGATTCCGCAACCTCCCTTTTGTTTGACGAAGGGGTTTTAAGGTATAACGTGCGGGGGATTGAACTTTCTCCGGAAGGCTTTAAAAAGCTTGAAAAGGAGATTCATTTAAAAAGGGTGGAATGTCGGATTCCAGAGGTTGACAAAGAGACATTGGTTCTATATACTGAAATGTTTCCGACGCTGGATGGAAATTTTCAGCGCCTGGTGGTGCGGGAGGCCGGTATTCCCAAGGTTTCGTTAAAGGATTTGAGCGCCATGGGAACAACCGACCGGGAATACTACGAGGTCTGCACCCACCCCAAGGTCTATGAGCGGATTAAACGGATGCTGTCGGCCCCCTCCAATGAATAACCGGCGTCGGCGGCTAAAATTTAAGATTTAAACCGTTTTTTTTAAGGAACAATAATGAGCGACGTGTTGCGGGAAATTGAATCATTTGTTGAGGCCTGGCCGGAGTCCCCGGACCGGAACAAGCAGGCGTTCTTGCACTTTAAGGATTACCTGGAAGTAAAACCCGGCGTCAGCCTGGAGTTTCATCCGAGGCCCCAGCTCACCTATTCCCTTCGCGCGGTTCACGAAAACCAGAAGGGCAAAGCCCTGTTTGTGCTGGTGGATGTGATTGAAGATACGCCCCGCTGGCTGTCCGTGTGTTTCTACGGGGAGATGATCAACGACCCCGAGGAAAAGGGGGATTTTGTTCCCGAAGGATTGCTGGGCGAGGATGCCCTGTGCTTTGACCTGGAGGCGTTTGACGAGGAAGGGATTGCCTATATCGAAGCCCGGCTGGAGGAGGCGTTTCAGAGTGCCGCAAAGGGTTGAGGCGTCATGAATGGAATCGGGCATGAGTAGAAAGTTCCGTTATCTTTTCGGTCCGGTGCCTTCCCGCCGGTTTGGCCGCAGCCTCGGGGTGGATCTGACCCCCTATAAAACCTGCAGCTTTGACTGCATCTTCTGCCAGCTGGGAAGGACCCCCGAAAAAACCGTAATCCGCAAGGAATATGTGCCAACGGCGGCCGTGCTTGCCGAGCTTGAAGAGTGGTTGAAGACGGATGGATGCGCCGATTTCATCACCCTTTCCGGCTCCGGTGAGCCGACGCTTCATTCCGGATTTGGTCAAATATTTGAATTTGTTCATAAAAATAGCAAAATTCCGACGATCCTGCTGACCAACGGCAGCATGCTTTGCCATCCCGAAGTCAGGGACGCGGCGGCCCTGGCGGATGTGGTCAAGGTCTCCCTGAGCGCCTGGGATCAGGCTTCCTATGAGTGGGTCAACCGTCCCCACGCCGATCTGCGTTTTGATCAGCTGATCAAGGGTCAGAGGGCGTTTCGCGCCCGGTTCGAGGGACGGTTCCACATGGAGGTGTTTCTCATAAAAGGGGTGAACGCCTTTCCCGAGGATGTTGAAAAAATCGCCGGTCTTGCCAAAACCATCGCACCGGACCGGATTCAGCTCAATACCGCGGTCCGCCCACCGGCTGATGTGGT
>CAZFWD010000095.1:0-11938 GCA_964522535.1 uncultured Desulfonema sp. | reverse complement strand
GAATAGTAATTAACCCTACCGGTAGGTTAATTTTTCAATTTTTTTGTTAACTGCCATTTTACCCCTATCTTTTATTTTAAAAAAATTTTTTAAATTTTTTCAATTAGTTATGGAATACAGACGGATCGCGTGTGGAGAAATTCCTGAGGTCCACTCTCAATTCTGCAAACTGCATACCAGTGGCAAATTGCAAAAAACAGGGGATTTGCTGGACAAAAAAATCAGAAAAAAAAGAAGGGAATAAATAAAAATATACTTGATATTATTTATAAATCAACCGGTTCAGTGATTCCGGAAGGATCGTCTTTAATTGAACATTGAATACGGATTGAATATTGTCGATAAGACATATTTTTACCGCAGCCATTTCCAACTGCTGATTTTTCTCCGCAGATAATGAGGTTACGGAAATTCCCTCCAACCCGCAGGGATTTATCCATTGAAAAGGGGATAGATCATTGGCTACGTTTAAGGCAAAGCCGTGAAAGGTGATTCCGCGACGAATAGCGATACCGATACTGCCCAGCTTCTGGTTTTTCACCCACACACCTGGATTTCGGGAATCCCGCCCAGCCGAAATACCGAAATCATTAGCAGTTCGAATCATGACCTCTTCGACGGATCTGACAAAACTTGAAATATCATATTCCTGCGCCTTCATATCCACCATTAAATAGCCCACCAACTGACCAGGGCCGTGATAGGTGATATCACCGCCGCGTTCAATGAAAAGAACTTCAATCCCGAGATGGCGGAGTTCCTTTTCGTCCAATTTAAGATTGGAAAGACCGCCCCGCTTGCCGATGGTGAAGACGGCCGGGTGCTCCAGAAAAAGCACTAAATCTTTTTGAAGCCGTTTCTGATGCCTTGCCTCGACCACATCCAGTTGAAGACCATAGGCATTCCGGTAAGGCATTCGTCCGAGATCTACAACCCACCAGCTTTTTTTGGTTTTTCCAGATATCATGGATTATCTATTTCGCCGCATCACAGCCAGCCTTCGATAAAATGCCCGGAAAGGCTTAACCGTAAAAAAATCGATTTTTCACCGCCAACAATCAGCAAAATAATACTCTTTTAAAAAAATCGGCCGGGTATTTTCGCTGATCATGCGACAGCCGGCCGCGATTCAGAGCCGAAATCCAATAATCCAAACGCCTTTAAAGCTGTTTCGCCATTCCCGCGATCACCATCGCGGCCTGGTTTACCATTTTATCAAAAAGATCCTTGATGCTGGGAATATCGCGCACCAGACCAACCCCCTGGCCGCAGGCCAGGATCCCGCTGTCGATCTCCCCCTTGTCAAACATCCGCTTGGCGTTCTCCCCCTTGATCACCTCGTAGATCTTCATAAAATCCGCCTTGCTTTCCTCCATAGCCACACAGTCCCTGGCGGCCTGATTCGCCAGCACCCGGTGGGTGGCGTTTAAGGACCGCATGATCAGCATGGTATCCGTTTCCGAGGCGTTGACCAGGGCCTTTTTAATCGCATCGTGAATCGGCGCCTCTTGGGTGGCCAGAAGACGCGTGCCCATGATGGCCGCAGAGCCGCCCAGCGCAAGAACCGCCGCAAGCCCTCTGCCGTCGGAAACCCCGCCGCCGCCGATAACCGGCAGGCGAACCGCATCGACCACCACCGGGACCAGCACCAGGGTTCCGATGTCCAGCCTTCCGGTGGCGCCGCCGTTTTCATACCCCACCACCGTCACGATGTCCGCGCCCATCTCCTCCACCTTTTTGGCGTAACGCACCCCCACACACTTGTGAATCCAGGTCATGCCCAGGTCCTTGAAACGGCCGACCAGTTCTTCCGGCGCATGGTGGCCGGAGGTCTCGACGATCTTGACCCCGTAATCGGCCATGACATCGATATACTCATTGTTGTCGATCTGCCGCATGGCGGGAAAAAGGTTGATATTGACCCCGAACGGCTTGTCGGTGAGATGCTTCATTTTGCTGATGGCCTCGGCAAACGCGTCCTTGGACGGATAGTTCGCGGAGGCGATGATCCCCATTCCTCCGGCGTTGGACATGGCCGATACATACTCGGCGTTGGATATCCACATCATGGCGCCGCCGATAAGCGGATATTCGATCCCCAGCATCTCCGTTACCCTTGTTTTAAGCATAACCCTTCTCCCTTTTGTTTAAAATTGAAAATCGATACAATCGTAATAACTCAGCCGGAGGCTTTATTTTGTCCCATCCTTAAGAAAACCATAAAAGTCAGCTGTGAGCGCGATTGAGTCTTTCGGGGGAACAAGCGGTTTGTATTGAATGCGTTAAAAATTGCAAGCTGTCTGAGGCGCTTGCGCCGAGTTCTTGCAATTTCGCATTCAATGCAAACCGCGCCCCGAAAGACTCACGAAACGAACAGTTTGACTTTTACGGTTCCATCATCCCTGAGGAGTCAAAAAACCTGATACCTTCATTCGGCCTGAAGTATCTCAAACAGGTCTTTGAGTGTCAAGGAAAGCGGGCAGAAACGCCAATGGCGCATTGGCGGGGATGCGCTTCTACCCCGGATAGCTGAGGTCTTAAAGGCGGCCTACCTCTTCCCCGGAAACAGCACCCGCCGGCTCGATATGGATGAGCACCTCCATGAGATCGGGAACCTCGGCAAATATTCGGTTCTTGACCTCCCCGGCGACGCGGTGGCCTTCGGCCACGGTCATGCTCCCGTCCACAAGAAGATGAAGATCCGCGTAAATCCGCATGCCGACATACCGGGTCCTCACCTTATGCACCTGCCTGACCGCACTGTTTTCAAGGCAGACGGATTTTATCTTAGTGCAGATGGCTTCGGGCGCGGCCACATCCAGCAGCTCCCTGAGTGAAGGCCAGAGAATGGAGACTGCCGCCTGGAATATAAAAACAGAGATCACCGCTGCGCCCGCCTGATCCAGAAAAGCCCACTGCGGAAAAAGGATCGCACCGGTGACGGCAACAAGGGTAAGGATCGAACCGAGGGCGTCCGAACGATGATCCCAGGCATTGGCCATCAGGGCCGGACTCCCGAGCCGTTTTCCGGCCCGCATGGTCCATCGGTAAAGCCCCTCCTTGACGACAATGGAAACTCCGGCAGCCAGGGCCGCGATCCACCCCGGCGAAGGACAGGGTCCTCCATAAAACCGCCGGACCGCCTGCCAGGCGATCCCGATCCCCGTGGTTAAAAGAACCGCTCCGATCGAAATGGTCACTAGGGTTTCAATCCGGCGGTGGCCGTAGGGGTGGTTGGCATCCGGCGGCATTTCCCAGAAGTACGATCCGGCAATGACCAGAATATCGGTTACGCCGTCGGTCAGGCTGTGGATCGCGTCCGCAACAACCGCCTGGCTTGACCCTGCAATACCGGCTGCAAACTTGAAACCCGAGAGCGTCAGATTAAGGGCGAGCCCGGCCCCGGTTATTTTACGGATATCGCCTTGGCGATCTTGCGGATTCACACGCTTTCAATCCCTCATCAATAGGCTGAGAACCGTAACGATCAGTCCGGGGAGGCCGACCAAAATAAAAATGATTGTCCCCAGCATGCCGGAGCCCTCCATTCCGCCGTCGCGGATGATCAGCGGGGTATAGATCCATGGAAACCCGCCCAGTATCAGCATGATCAGCCCTACTTGAAGAAAAAAACCTCTGGAAAAAATCCTTCGGTTCCAAGCCCCACGCCGAAGCACCAGCACGGTTCCAGCGATCAGAAAGGCCGGGCCGAAAAATATCAGCGCATCAAGAAGAAACAGCGGTATCCTGTCGGATTTCTGATGCAACAGGTTGTAGGTGAGGATCAACCCCAGGCCGATGAGGGCCCAACCGACGCTCACCTTTTTTCCGCTAAACGGTTTATCATTCATCGCAAATTCGCCGATCGTCGGTAGTTGGCCAAAACCATTCGATAGGCCCGCGGAAAAAAACTTTTTGTGCGGCTGCATCAGCCTTATATTCACCGGCCTTTAAATTTAGGCTTTCGTTTTTCAAACACGGCGGCCAGGGCCTCCATGTGGTCTTCGGTATAATGGCAGAGGGACTGATACGCAGCGGACTGCTCCAGCAGGTTCCGCAGGCCGGTCTCCTGCCCCATGTGAAGAAGCCGCTTGGCCATACGCAGGGCCTGGGCCGGCTTTTCGGCGATCCTTTGCGCAAGCGCCATGGCCTCTCCAATCAATTGATCATGGGGCACCACGGCATTGACCAGGCCGATGGCCAGCGCCTTTTTTGAATCCACCAGTTCTGCGGTAAAGGTCATTTCACAGGCCCGGGCCATGCCCACGATTCGGGGAAGAAAGAAGGAACCGCCGTCCCCCGGAATCAGGCCGACGGAAAGAAAGGTTTCGCCGAACACCGCCTTTTCCGAGGCGACCCGCATGTCGCACATCAGCGCCAGGTCACATCCCGCGCCGATGGCCGGACCGTTCACCGCGGCGATGGTGGGGGCTTCGGTGTCATAAAGCGCCAGGGGGATCCGCTGCACCTGCCTGCGGTAGCTTTCCATGAGCTGGGCCGGGGTGCCGGCAAACATTCCGGTTTTCGCCGCCATCTCCTTGATATTCCCGCCGGCTGAAAACGCCGGATCGGCCGCGGCGATGATCAGCACCTTGACGGCGGTATCCGCATTCACGCTTCGGCAGGCGTCCTCGATCTCCGAAATCATCCGCGCCCCGGTGATGGCGTTTCGAATGTCCGGACGATTTAAGGTCAGCAGGGCAATGCCGTTGTTTTTTTCAAACAAAATCTCCTGATACCTCATCGCGGCCCCTTTTCATCCGCGGCGGGAAGGGAAAACCGCCAGGCGCAGTACCACTGCTCTGGATGCTCGTCCGGCGGGCATCCCAGGCACTCGGTAAGAATGCGGTCGTCGATCCCCCGCGCAAAATAGGTGTACTCCACCAGCCCGGCGGTCTTGCAGGGATAATCCGCAAGCCCTTTTCGCTTTCTGGCCGACTGGACCCGGCAGTCGTTCATTTGAAAAACAAAGCTCGTGGGGGTTTCCTCCACGATGGACTGCACATTGATGTTGGCGTAGAGGCGAAACCCCAGCGCTTTTTTAAGCCCTTCAAGCCCCGGGTGTTCCGGCAGGTTCAAAAACTTTCGAATGGACCAGGCCTCAAAGGGAGAGAACTGAGCCCAGGCCGAATCGTTGCACCGCTTGGCGTCGTTTAAGCCATGGCTGAACTCCACCGCCTGAAACCAAACCCCGTCGTTGGCTAGCCAGTTTAGGGATACACTGTTTAGAAGTTCTAAAAGCGAGGGTTTAGGCATGTCCGCCAGGGCTGAAGGCAGCCCGTCCTTTACTTCAAAACCAAGGGTTTTGGATAAGCGTTCCATCTGAATTCCAAGGCTTCGGCCGGTGGCGCTCTCCATGATGGAAAGCGCCCGTTCCATTCCCAGCTGGTGCCGGATTTCGGTAAACCAGAAGGCGTAATGAACGATGATGCGGTGAAACAGGTTGATCACGTACCGGGTAAGGTCTTCTTGAGGCAGGTCTTTCAGGGGATTTGCCGGGCCGGTCATTGACGACTCCTTTAATCGGTCTGCAGTTCCGCGATATTTTCGTAATCCTTTAGGGCTTCCGGATTTTTCAGGGCATCCGTGTTGAGCACCGGCTGGTGTTCAATGACCTTTTTGACCGCCAGCTCCACCTTCTTCATGTTCAGGGTGTAGGGGATATCGGACACGGCGATGATCTTGGCGGGAACATGGCGAGGCGAGGCGTTGCTCCGAATGGTCTCCCGAATCTTCTGCTTCACCTCCGGGGTCAATTCATGCCCCTGCGCCATTTTGACGAACAGGATCACCCGGACATCGTTCTTCCAGTCCTGGCCCACCACGACGCTGTCCTCGATCTCATCCATCTGCTCCATCTGCCGGTAAATCTCGGCGGTGCCGATCCGCACCCCGCCGGGGTTTAAGGTCGCGTCGGACCGGCCGTAAATTTTTACCCCGCCCCGCTCGTTGATCTCGATATAATCGCCGTGACGCCAGACGCCGGGGTAGATATCAAAATAGGCGCTATGGTATTTGCGGCCGTCCGGATCGTTCCAGAAATAAATCGGCATGGAGGGAAACGGAGCGGTGCAGACGAGTTCCCCCTGACGGTTGATCACCGGCCTGCCGTTTTCATCATAGGCCTCCACCTTCATGCCCAGCCCCCGGCACTGAAGCTCGCCCGAATAAACCGGCCCCATGGGGTTGCCCAGGGCAAAACAGCCGTTTAAATCCGTGCCGCCTGCAATGGAGGCAAGCTGAAGGTCGGATTTCACCGCCTCATAAACAAACCCAAACCCCTCCTCGGAGAGCGGCGACCCGGTGGACAGGACCGCCCGAAGACGGCTCAGGTCATAGGCGTCCTTGGGAACGAGCCCGGTGTTTCGAAGCGCGGCAAGATACCCCGCGCTGGTGCCGAACACCGTGATGCCCTCATCCTGGGCCATTTGCCAAAGCACGCCGGGATCCGGATGAAACGGATTCCCGTCATAAAGGACCACCGAAGCCCCGACCGCCAGCGCGCTGGTCAGCCAGTTCCACATCATCCAGCCGCAGGTGGTAAAATAAAAAATCACGTCCTCCCGGCAAAGATCGGTATGAAGCAAAAGCTCCTTCAGGTGGTTGGCCAGAATGCCGGAGCTGCTCTGCACCATGCACTTGGGCAGCCCGGTGGTGCCGGAGGAGTACATGATATACAGGGGGTGATTCGCCGGAAGCTGAACAAAATCGATGGACAGCCCGGATTCCGAAGATTTGAACGCATCGAACAGAACCGCCTTGGAAATACCCGACAGATCGGGGCTTCGCCGCGTATAGGGGACGACCACGATTTTTTCGATGGAAGGGATCTGCCGGCCGATCTCCTTTATCCGCTCAAGGGCATCGATGGATTTGCCCTTCAAAAAATACCCGTCGGCCGTAAACAGCACCCTGGGCTCGATCTGACCAAACCGATCCATCACTCCCTTGATGCCGAAATCCGGAGAGCAGGACGACCAGGTCGCGCCCAGGCTGGTCGCGGCCAGCATGGCGATGATGGTCTGGGGCAGGTTCGGCATAAACCCCACCACCCGTTCCCCGGGCTGAATCCCCAATGCCTTCAGGGAGGCGGCCACTTGAGCGACCTCGTCATACAGCCGGGCATAGGTGAGACGCACCGGGGCCCGGCCTTCGCCGATAAAAATCAGGGCGATTCGGTCATCTTGGTAGCGAAGCAGGTTTTCAGCAAAGTTCAGCTCGGCGCCGATAAACCAATTGGCGCCGGGCATTCGGGTCACATCGTCCACGACCTGATCATAGGGCTTTGAATACCGAATGCCGGCAAACGCCCACAGGGCGGCCCAGAAGTTCGGAATATCCGTGATCGACCATTGGTAGAGGTCGGCATATTCTTTGATGTTAAGCCCGCAGCGCTGGTTGACAAACCGGATGAACTGAAACATGTTGGAGCGCCTGATCCTCTCCTGGCTCGGCTGCCACAAAACCTTCGGCATCGGCTTCTCCTTTTTTGTAAGCTCTTTATAACCCCTTAGACCACGGGACAAGGATCAGACCGCTACCGACGGCCGGTCAACGCCTTGGGAATCCTGCCGGTATGCGCGCATTCGGATCGCAACCGGCGGCCCAGGATCTTTTCGGTGGTTCTGCCGATATTCAGCACGCGATCCACATCCACCCCGGTATCAATCCCCATCTCGTCCATCATCACCACCATGTCCTCGGTGGAGACCAGACCGGTGATGGTGGGGTCTTCATAGTAATACTTGCCGGTTCCGGTCACCGGCACCCCGTCAACAAAGTTGGCCGGCTGCCCGCCGGTCCCGCCGATGCAGGACTCAAAATGCGTGATTCCGGCCTGAAGCGCCGCCAGGACGTTCGCCGGCCCCCATCCCCGGGTCACATGAAAATGCGCCACATGCTTGGCTGGATCCGGAATGGCGTCTAAAATCATGGAAAAGTATTCGTAGACCTTATTGGGCGGCGCCGACCCGTCGTGATCCGCATGCTCGATATCATCCGCGCCGATGTCCAGCCAGCGCTGGGTGAATTCCACCGCCTTTTTGAGCTCGGTGGGCCCCTCGATGGGACACCCCCAGATGGTGCTGACCGTGCCGCAGACCTTCATGCCGGCATCATGGGCCTTGGGAATGTATTTTTCGCACATGGCCCAGTATTCCGCCAGGGAGATTCCGGAATTCACCCGATGATGGGATTCGCTGGTGGAAACCATAAATAAAATGCGATCCGGCCCGTGTCCTTCCTTTTTCGCGGCAATGGCCCGGTCCACGGCCCTTTCGCGGATGGTAATCGCGGTGGTCTCCACATCCTTGAGCATGGGCCCGACCCGCTTGCTGGCAAACAGCCGCAGGTAGAGTTGGTCCGCGTCCTTAAACTGGGGCATCCCCTTGGGATTTCCAAAATTGGTCACCTCAAGCCGCTTGAAACCCGCAAGGATCAACTCCTCCAGCACCCAGAGCTTTGCGTCTGTGGCAATAAACTGCTCCTCGTGCTGGAACCCGTCCCGCACGGTGATATCGCCCAGTACGACCTTTTTGGGATATTTCAATTCCGCCATAAAACCCCCTAAAAAAAATTTAAAAAATAAACAAATTAACCACCGAGGTCACAGAGGTCATGGAGAAAAAATCATTTTTTCTCTGTGTCCTCTGTGGTGAAAATTTTTTAAAAACCGATAAGTTTTTTTCTGCAAGAAGGCCGCAAAGAGGAATAAACAGCTCTTTGCGGTTCCATCAAAATTAAAACCTGACGTTTCCAAACCGCGGTTCGCCGATGGGTGAGAGCAGACTGACCTCAAACGCCATGGCCAGCCAGTTTCGTATCTCCGAAAACTTCAGCACCCGATCATTGAGCAGCCGGGCGCTGCAGTAAAACGGATGGGCCTCCCCGTCATACTTGTCCACCATCCGCTGATGAAACGCCTGTTTCTCCTCATCGCTCATGGGATTGCCCTTGATCTCGCGGTTTTTCTCCTCAATGGAAAGCATCACACCGCCGGCGCTGCGGCCGCTCATGACCGAGGTGCGACCCCGCATCGTGGTGAACAGAAAATTGGGACGATACGCCCTGCCGCACATGCCGTAGTTGGCGGCCCCGTTGTCCGGACCGATCACCAGCTGAACCCGGGGCACCTGGGCGCAGGAGGTGGCGCGGACCATGTCCGATCCGTACTTTCCGATCCCCATGTGCTCCGACTCGGAACCCACCATATATCCCGGCGATCCCTGAACATACAAAATCGGAAGCTTCTCATAGGAGCAGCGGACAATCCATTCCGCGGCCTTTCGCGCCGCCTCCTCAAAGATCACGCCGATCTTATTGGAGGCGATGACCCCCACGGGAATCCCCTGAATACGAATTTTTCCGGCGAGAATATTGTCCCCCCGGCCCGGAGCGTAGTCTTTTTTGTATTCCACAAAGGCGCTGTCATCGGCAAAGGTTTGCAGAATGGCACGGCCGTCGATCCCTTGATGCACGGAGGCGGGCAGAAGATCATAGATGGAATCCTCCGGGACCGCGGGCGGACGCTCCGCATATCGGTGCGAATGGATCTTCTGCGGCGGTTCCAGGGAAAGGACCTCCCTGACCCGTTCAACGGCATCCGCCTGGCTTTTGCAGAAATGATCCGCACCGCCGGAGATATGGGTATGCACTCTGGCGCCGCCGAGGTCTTCGGCCGAAATCACCTCCCCGGTGGCCATCTTGACCAGGGGCGGACCCCCGAGAAAGGAATAGGACATTCTGTCGATCATCACGGACTGGCAGGCCATGAACACGATGTAGGCACCGCCCGCGGTGTTGCCGCCGGTGCTTAGAGTGATCTGCTTAAGCCCATTGGCGGACATTCGGGCCATGTTGTAAAACATGGAGCCGAAGTGCTGGTCATCCGGAAACACCTCCACCTGCATGGGCAGAAAAGCCCCGCCGGAATCCGCGATATAGACGCAGTTCAAGCGGTTCTTCTCCGCGATGGCCTGGGCCCGCATGTGTTTTTTCAGGGTGATCGGAAAATAGGTGCCGGCTTTCACCCGGCTGTCGTTTCCGAAAATCATGGTCCAGTTGCCATGAATCTTTCCCAGGCCGGTCACCACCCCGCCGCACGGCACATCCGGCACCCCGGGGTAATCCATGCCGAACCCCGCGATCCGGGAAAGCTCATAAAACGCGGTGCCGGGATCGATCAGCCGTTGAATCAGCTCCCGCACCGGCTGTTTGCCCTGCTTGGCCAATCGCTCCACCGCCTTATCCCCGCCGGGCCACATGGCCTGATTCACCCGCTCATCCAGCTTTTTTTCCTCATTTTCCCAGAATACCCGGTTTGGATTGCTGTTATTTGTCATCATGCTTCCTTTTGTCTTTTTTTATAACCGAATCAAAATCAACCCTTAAATCTCGAAATCTTCTTATTTGCCTTTGTATACCGGCTTTCTTTTTTCCCGAAACGCGGCCAGCCCCTCCAGCCGGTCCTGAGTGGGAATGGTGATCCAGTAGGCATTGGATTCAATGGTCAGACCGGTGCGCAGATCGGTTTCCAGCCCGGCGTCGATGGCGTATTTCGCCTGCTCAATGGCGATAGGCCCCCCTTCGCAGATTTGTGCTGCCATTTTCTCCGCCTCCGCCATCAAAAGCCCCGGCTCGCAGATCCGGTTGACCAGGTTGATCTCCAGCGCCTCCTTGGCATCCACCCGGCGGCCGGTGAAAATCAGCTCCTTTGCTCGGCCGCGGCCGATCAGCCTCGGCAGCCGCTGGGTTCCGCCCGCGCCCGGAATGATCGCCAGCCGGGTCTCCGTGAGCCCCATGGTCGCGTTCATCGATGCGATCCGTATATCGCAGGCCAGCGACAGCTCGGTGCCGCCGCCCAGGGCCACCCCGTTCACCGCGGCGATCACCGGCTTGTTGAGGGACTCAATGCTGGTAAACAGCGTCCGGATCGTGTAAATGAACCGCCTGACCTCCAGATCGCTCAGCCCGATCCGTTCCTTTAAATCCGCGCCCGCGCAGAAGGCCTTTTCGCCGGCTCCGGTAATGATCACCACCCGCACATCCGGATTGAAACGGACATCCGCCACCGCCGCCTCCAGGGCGTGCAGCAGCGCAAAGTTGATGGAGTTCATCACCTCGGGCCGGTTTAACGTAAACACCGCGATTCGATCCTTGATATCCACCCTTAAGACATCTTCCGTCATAAACACCCTCCGTTTTGTGTTGAGGTCAACCCTTGCGGAACCCCTTAAAAAAAAGCCCTGTTCAGCATCCAATGTAGCGGGAAATCACAAGCCGCTGAACCTCGGAGGTTCCTTCGCCGATATCTAAAAGCTTCTGGTCCCGAAAAAACCGCTCCATGTGGTATTCCTTCATCAAGCCGTAGCCCCCGTGGATCTGAACCGCTGCGTTGGCGACGCGGCCCATCAGTTCCGAGCAGTAAACCTTTGCCATGGCCGCCTCCTTCTGGAACGGCCGTTTATTGTCCCTCAGCCAGCAGGCCTTGTAAAGCAGGTTGCGCGCGCACTCCAGCTCCATGGCGGCATCCGCCAGTTTGAAAGCGATCGCCTGGTATTTGCAGATGGGCTTGCCGAACTGCTCGCGCTGCTGGGCGTATTTCAGGGCGCCTTCAAAAGCCCCCTGGGCCCCGCCGAGCCCCATGGCGCCGATGGAGAGCCGGCCGCCGTCCAAGGTGGACAGCATCTGGTGAAACCCGCCCCCCTGCTCCCCGAGGATGTTCTCCTTCGGCACCCGAACATCATCGAAATAGAGCTCCGCGGTATTGGAGGCCCGCCACATCATCTTCCGGTGCATGGCCGACGCCTTGAACCCCGGGGTCCCGTGTTCCAGCAAAAAACAGGTATACTCGGGCCGTCCGTCCGGTCTTCTGCCGGTCACGGTCTGCACCGGGACCCCGAGGGAAAGCTCGCAGGCCGCGTTGGTGATGAAAATCTTG
>CAZFWD010000094.1:0-6080 GCA_964522535.1 uncultured Desulfonema sp. | reverse complement strand
GGCCCGGATTCATTTTGCAATGATATATTTTTTCAAAATCCTTGTTGCCGCTGTGGGCGTAGATCAGGCCGGGGCGGTCCAGGCGATACCTGCCCATCATGCAGCCGATGGCATAGGAGATGAGTTCCTCCATGGTATCGGTGAGGAGCTGGGCTTCCAGTTCCGCTTCGGTTTTGTTGCCGCCGTAGCGGTAATGGGGGTTGCAGGTCAGGGTGATTTCGGACAGCGGCACCTCCGGGGTCAGTTCATCCTGCAAGCCATAGGCGTCGATGAAAATGCGGTTGTTTTCCTCTTCCAGCCGTTGCATTTCCAGGGTCATGGCCCGCCAGTGGGCGCGGACGACTTCATAGGTGGCTTTCAGGGTCGGCTGGTGGTGGTCGGGATTGAGGAGTGGGAGGGTGGAGAAGTCCCAGGAGGTTTCGTAGGAGTTCCAGTCAAATTTAGCTATAAGAATTATTTCGTTAATGCTATGTTCTCTATAAGTAAATGGTTTTGGCATTATTACTGGAATATTCGAAACCGTTCCTGCCCCAAAATTAAGAGTGGGATTTATAATTGATAAAATATTCCTTATTATTGGTGTGTTAAGTAGCCCCAGGATCAAATCCTTCTGCTTTATTGGGATCATCGTTGATCCTGCAGAGTCAAATAATGCACCATAATCAGTTAATCGAAAACTCGAAATGCTTGATGTGAGTGCACTCCAAGTGATTCCATCCTTAAAATATTTATCTTCACTTCGGATTTCTTTTGTGTAGCTCCCCCCGTTATATCTCTCTACAACTGCATTCTTCAGTTCTTTGCCATCTTGCTCCCAATCTATTACATAGTCTTTATTACCATACCATTTTCTAAACTCGCCTCCTTTATTCAATGGAAACCATTTTTTACCTGAAAGATTAGCAGCATGCCTATCCTTAAAACCGATCCCGAAACTAAAAATAGAGACCTCAAACCAAAGTCTTAGGAATCGGCTATTATCAGTAGTAGCTAATCCTTTTTTGGGGTCTGCAATATTTCTTAAAGGGATACCATTGGCAAAAGCCAGCCTCACACTCTCACTCACCCAATACGCAATAGGGCTGCCGGGGATTTTTTTGAAGTCGGTGGCGGAGGCATGGAAAAACCAGCCGCAGGCGGGGTTTTGGATGGCCTCAAGGGTTTTGGGGGCCTGATTTTCCGATCCCCGGAAATCCGATAGGCGGATATAGCCGCCTTTGAAATTCGGGTTTGGGGCATTTTCAAGGGTGAAGGTACAGATTGGAACGGTTGCGCCGTCAAAACCGGAATATTCAAGCTGAATCAGTGATGTGATGGTTTTCTGGTCGATCAAAAAACTTCTGAGTTTTTCATAAGACGAAATGAACATCCACACAAAGGGCGACATAAAACCAAGCTGACCGCCTTGTTTTGTCAAGTCGGTATTGCGCAGAATAAACGCGGAAAAAAGATCGGACTTTACATCCGTGAAATGATCTTTGAGAAACCCTTTGACGAGCGGGTTCATCCCCTTCCCGCCCATATACGGCGGATTGGTGACCACGCAGTCAAATTTCTTCGCCAGAATCAGCGCCTGTTCGATGATGGGCAATAATTTGCCGGCGGCGTTTCGTTCAAACATATCCCCGTCTTTGCGTTTTTCCTCCACAATCCCGCAGATGGCCTCCATCTGACTTGCAATATGATCCGGTATGGTGAGCAACGATCCGAAGGTCTTGGCATGCGCAAAGAGTCGGACCAACTCGATCATATTCTCCTTCCGGACTTCATATTTTTTTCTGTTTTTCAACAGAAGCTGGCCGTCGGCTTCCGGAAACAGGGTGTCGGGTTTTGAAAACCAGACAATTTTTTCCTTTAATATCTTTTGTGATAGATCCTCAGCATCCATGCTGCTACTGCCTTGGATGGCATGGACGTTCAATTTCACATCTTCCCGGCCAAGGATGCGGTGGTCATCGGCCCGGGACTTCATGAGTACCGCAAACCCGGCCAATTGGGCGGCCCGGTCGCAGATGTCGAGACCATAGAGATTTTTCGCAAGGATCAGCTTGGGGATGTCCCGGGTCCGGTAGCCCCGCTCCAGGTAAATCTCCTTTAAAATATCATAGGCTTCCACCAGGACATGGCCGGAACCGCAGGCCGGGTCCAGAAAGGTGATGTCTTCGGGGTTTAATTCTTTGGGCGTGATGGCGTCGATCTGCCGCTGAACATCCGGCTCCTGCTTGGCGGGTTCGATGTAATATTCCATTTTGGCCCGCAGGGGCGAATCCGGATAGGTGGCCAGCCACATGCGGCCCAGGGTGTTCTGGACCATGTATTTCACGATCCAGTTGGGGGTGAAAAGCTGGGTGGCGGCCGGGATGTCCTCGCTTTTGACGGTCTTGCCGATCACCTCGTCTTTTTTTTCGGAAATATAAAACTGATAGAGCCAGCCGATGATTTCCACATTTTGCCAGTCGGATTCATCAATCTCAGCCACCAGCTTGCGGATGGGGGAATCGGAATGCAGGAGGTTTTCGGGCAGGAGAAGGCCGGTTTCGGAGTCGATGCGGTCAAAGAGAAAGGGCATGGCCCGGTGCATGGCATTGCACTGGCTGATGATGAACATGCGGTAAAGCGCATTGTCCTTGTTGCCCGCAAGCTTCAGTTCGATGGCCTTTTCCCGGTTCAAGCCCGGCAGATCCACATCCGCCGCATGGGAGAGGATTTCCGGCAGGTCTGCGCCGGATGGATCGCTCAAAACCCGGAAGCCATGGTCCAGATACCCGTGAATCTCCATGTAGCGCAGGGCCGCGAACCGGTTGAACCAGGTGTAGGCGGCGGCGCGCAGGGTCATTTCAAACCCGTCCCGCTTGACGCGGGCCGCGAGCTTTTCCCGGAGATCGCCTTCCTTTTTGGGAACGGCCCGGTCCCCGATGATGGCCACATCCCCCTTGAAAACGACGTCTTCAATATTCTTATCGCCAAATATGCCGTAATAATTGGCGCGCTCGGTCACCAGCTTGAGGAAGTCGCGGCGGGCGGCGACGGCGTAAACCTTTATCTTGTTGGTATTCATTTTATTCCTTAGGAATAATTTAAAAACATTTCTTTTTTTTCCCTCAAGCGATCTTCACTCGGTGATCCTTGTTTATTTCATCCATCAGCGCCTTTTTAAGCCCGTCCACATATTCATCCACGTCCGAGGCCGTTTCAAGATACGGCTTTTTAGCAAGGGACGCCGGTTTCAGGGTTCGGGTCTGCTTTTTGGGATGCGTCTCATCCGAGGCCGCAAATTTTTCCTCAATGGCGATCATGGCCTCTTCGCAGGCTTCCTGGGATTCGGCCAGCTTATAGGAGATTTCCGGGATGCTGAACTCAGCGGCGATTTTCTTTTTGATCTGCTGAATGGGATAGAGGATTTCGCCTCTGAAAGCCGCTTCGGCCTTGTGATGATCGAGCTGGGCTTTGATCTGAGCGATTTGCGTGTCCAGTTCGGCTTCTGCGGCGGCTTTGGTTTTCTGGAGAAGGTCTGCGTTCACGGATTCCACTCGAAGGATCAGCCCGTCCACTTCTTTGAGCATGGCGTAGGGGCTTGGGGCGTTTACGATTTCCGTCATGCGTGTTAAGGCCTTGTCCGCGTCCGGGTGTTTGCTCAATGCCGACTTGTTGGGCAGGACGGTTTTCAGGGCGGTTCGAAGCTTATCCCAGGCGCTGCGCTGGTTTTTATAAAAATCCGCTACCGTATGGAGGTCGTCGGCCGCGTCTTTGAGATCTTTTTTATTTTCGGTAAATGCCTTGATGATTTCAAAGGCGTCATGGATTTTAGAGATTTTGGCGCAGACTGAAAGACAATTGTCGATTTCTGTTTTACCAGGATAATTGCCGGTGTCGGCCAGGGGTTTGTATTGTTCAAGGGCATGAACCCATTTGGAAAGGTTTTCGCTGATAAACCGGCCGAGCTTGTCCTGATTGTCCGGCGGGATGGACCCGAACAATTCCCTGCTGAGTGCCTTGGCGGCGTCCAGGGCTATTTTGTCAATGATGGGGGTTTCGATGATCCGGACGGTTTTCCATTGATGGGTTTTGGTGAGCGGGGAGAAGGCTTCTTTGGGTTTTATTTTCGCCCCTTCCACCACCAGGCTCACAACGCCCGCCATAAACAGTTTGGCGAACAGGATCACCACCTGGAACTCCCCCCACCCGTATGGCTTTTTTGAAAAATGCCGAATCACGTCCTCTAATATCACCGGATGGTTGATGGCGGTTTTCATTTTGATATGGTCCGCCACTTCCTTCAGGTCCGCCGGCTCTTTTTCTTTAAGGGCCAGGGACAACTGGTGCTGGGCTACGTCGTCGGAAAGAAGGATCTGGCGAATCTCGCTGATGGGGTCGGCGGAAAGCGATGTCAGGTAATGAAACTTGCTGAAAATATTTTTTACCAGGTAATCCAGGCCGTCTGAAACCGCTTTGACGGTGGTCTGTCCCTGAATGTTTAAGCGTTTGCCCAGGGCATAGCACTCGGCTTTTGCCAGAAGCGCGTCCGTCATGGCGATGAGCCGGTTTTTGCGTTCCCGGTTTTCATCGGCCCGATCGCGCAGGATTTGCTTCAAGGCGGCGGAAGCGGCGGCATCGCTTTTATCCTGAATGTATTTTTTGGTTTTAAGATATAGACGAAGCTCATCGAATAATTTTTTGTCATCATCGATTTTAAGGATGAGGTTTCCGGTCTGGTTGGCGCTGTAAAGGTTGCATTTGGCGGGAATGAACAGGCTGTATTCATCATGAATCGGAGTGATGATTTCAAGGCCCAGTTCATCGGCCAATTCCTTGCCCCGGAACCTGCCGTCACAGATTCGGTTGAAGGTATAGTCTCGATTATAATCCGTGTACCGGTGCTTTGTCTTACCCTTTAAAAGATCCTCGAAAATGATCTCGCTTAACAGTTCGATTTCAAGAGAGGAGGAAATTTCAACATTTTTGATTTCACGGGAGACTTCCCGCTCTTCATTGGTGAGGAAAAAATACAGATCCCCGTTGCGGTTGATAAGGGTTTCCTTTTCAAGGCGCTGCAATGAACCTTCTATTTTTCGCTTGAGGGTGATCCGGTCCGCATCCACTTCGGCAATGCAGAGGGTGACGAGGTTTTCCGCATTGGGCTTGACGATGTCCACATACCGGATCAGGAAAAGGGCCTGAAGAATGTGGATGTCAAACGGATTTTCAAGACCGGTGTTGTCCTTTGCCTGATCAATGCTGCGCTTGACGGATGTGTCTAAAAAGCTTTCGATGCAGGGATAAAACTCATACAGGGGAACCAGGGCGCCGATCTCCAGGGTCATGATATTTTGGGCAGCGGATTGAAAGGCATCCAGCATGGAGCGCTCGCCCATGGCAAGGTGAAGGCCGGTGGCCCCGGCTTTGCGGATGGATTCAAATATTTTCTGAAGCAGTTGAAACTGAAAAGGCGCAAACGGATAGTTGATTATAAAATCATCCGCCGACCCGAAATTTTTCATGGTGCGGGTGTCATGGGTAAAGCTGAGCTGGTTTTTGAGGATGTCTCCTTTTTTGTCAAAGAGATTTGCCAGGGGCGGTTTGGCAGCATCTTTTTTTTCCAGCAGCCGGGTCTGAATCACTTCGTCCGTATTGGCGCTGGAAAGGGACAGGCGGGTGTTGAATCGGCCCTGAATTTTTGAAAAATCCTGGGCCTTGGAGGCTTTCATATCGCCCAGGATGGCGTCAATGTCTTCCTGGGAGGTGACGATCACCCAGGCCCGGCCTTCGCAGAGGCGGCCCAGGTCTTCCACAAGGGTTTGAAGGTTGAGCATGAGATGGGTGTCGCCGCCGATAAACTGGCCGATTTCATCCACCAGAAAAATGATTTTGTGGGTTTTGGACTTGGATTCCAGGTATTCCCTGACCCGCCGGGCGAAATTTTCAACAGACACGATGAGATTTTTTTCGGATTTTTCAAAGTGCTCCCGGGCGGCTTCCCGGCTTTTGTCCAGGACGCCGGCCATGGCCTCCACGATTTCATCCTGAAGCAGGTCGTAAGCGTCCCGTTCATCTTCCCAGGCTGATCCATAGATTTCGGAAAA
>CAZFWD010000093.1:0-9515 GCA_964522535.1 uncultured Desulfonema sp. | reverse complement strand
TGACAAAGGCGCAGCCGAGCGCCATGCCCAGGCAGCCGATCTCCTCGGTGGCGGCCACCTCGGCCACCCAGCTAAGCCCGCGTCCGCCGTATTTTTCAGGAAACCGAATGCCGAACAGGTTCTTTGCAGCGAGCTTTTCCACAAACGCCTTGGGGTAGGTGATTTCATCCTTGTCCATTTGTCGCAGGAAATCGCCGGTGATCTCCTCCCGGACAAAGGCTCTCGCCTCTTGTTTGACCTCCCGGGCTTCGGGGGTCAGCAAAAAATCATACATGGGAACCTCCTTTTATGTGATGGGCGTTACAAACCGGATCAATGATTTTGAACGATGTTCAATATAATGAGCGATGCTCAAAAAGTCAAGAAAAAAGTGCCGAAGTCGTGGCGGGTATTTTCGAAGGGATCGGGTTGACAATCCGGAAAAAATAAGACAGATTGCCATCGGGTGATGACTGGATTGGACTCGAAGCGGGTTTATATGGCGTAGCAAGGAGTGCGCACGGATGGACGAAGGATTTGATCAGTTTGTTCAACAGCTTCAGGATCAGGTCTATGAAGAGACCAAGACGGAGTTCGGCGAAATCATATACAACCGCTGGCGGGAACCGAAATACATGGGCCGAATGGATTTGGCCGATGCCCATGCCCGCGTGACCGGAAGCTGCGGCGATACCATGGAGATGTTTTTGAGGTTTGGCGACGGACGGGTTGTCAGCGCTTCATTCCTGGCGGATGGATGCGGGCCGAGCGTGGTCTGCGGATCGTACGCCGCGGAGTTGGCCATGGGAAAGCCTCCCGAAGAGGTGGCGAACATTTCCGGCGAAATCATTTTAAACATTTTGGGAGGGCTTCCCGAGGAGTATTCGCATTGCGCTTTTCTGGCCGCCCAAACCCTGCGACAGGCGGTTCTTGAATACACGGACCGGCAGAAAAAGCCATGAGCGGCGTAATACAGCGGATGAATTCGTTTATAAGGAGATGGGCATGCACCGGTTAGTTTTGTTGCGGCACGGGGAAAGCGCATGGAACCGGGAGAACCGGTTTACCGGCTGGACGGATGTGGATTTGACGGAGCAGGGCAGGGCCGAGGCCAAATCTGCGGGCAGGCGCCTGAAGGACGCGGGATTTTTATTTGATGCGGCGTTCACCTCGGTGCTCAAACGGGCCATCCGCACCCTCTGGATTGTTTTAGACGAGATGGACCTGATGTGGGTTCCGGTGTTTTATTCCTGGCGGCTCAATGAACGAATGTACGGGGCGCTTCAGGGTTTAAACAAGGCGGAAACCGCCCAAAAATACGGGGAGGAGCAGGTGCATCTGTGGCGGCGAAGCTATGATGTCCGGCCTGAGCCGGTGGATTCGGCAGACCCCCGTCATCCCGGAAACGACCTCCGGTATGCGGACCTGAATCCGGAAGATGTGCCGGCCGCCGAATGCTTAAAGGATACCATCGAGCGGTTTATGCCCTACTGGCACGACACCATTGCGCCGGTGGTTCAGTCTGGAGGGCGCGTCATCATCTCCGCCCACGGCAACAGCCTTCGAGGGCTGGTGAAATACTTAGACCATATTTCCGATGAGAAGATCGCAGGCCTCAATATCCCCACCGGGATTCCGCTGATCTATGAGCTGGATGACCGCCTCAATGCCGTAAATCATTATTATCTGGCGGATCCGGATGAGCTGCGCCGTGCCACCGCGGCGGTGGAGAAACAGGGAAAGGCCGGATAGGGCTTTCCGGGGCGTTTTTATACGCCCTTGACATAAAATGCGATTTTGCGATACATAACGGCTGGAACACGCGGCGTCCGTCACGGTTATGTCAAGGGGAGGGTTGAAGGGCATGGTGAAGGCTTAGATGATCACAAAGGTCAGCTTTATACTGGTGATCCTATCTGGAATTCTTCATCCCTTATGGAACATGCTTTTAAAAAGAAGCGACGACAAGGTTATCTTCTATTTAAACATCCATCTCATTTTTACCGTGTTGTTCAGCTTCATCTTAATCCTTTATCCCATCGAAACGGTGGACCTTGTGGGATGGTTTTTTATCGCGCTTTCCGCGTTTGCGCATTTTTTCTATCAGGTGTTTTTATGCCGAACCTATGAACTGGCGGACATGTCCCTGACCTATCCCATCGTGAGATCATCCCCGATATTCCTTCTCGTCATGGGGTTTCTATTTTTGGGGGAAATCCCTTCGTGGGAGGCAGTGATCGGCGTGCTTGTGGTGGTGCTGGGGGTTCTGATCATCCATCAGAAAGCCCTGACCTTCTCTTCATTTCAGAGGATGTTCCGCAGCATCGACCGGAAGGTGATGGCCTTTGCGGCCCTGACGGCCTTTGCATCGGCCTGTTACGCGGTGGTGGATAAAAAAGGGGTCTTGGTGCTGCACCCGGTTTTGTTTTTTTACCTGATGTTCGCCCTTTCCGGTTTTCTGTTTTTAGTCTATCTTTTATTTTTAAAACAGCGGCGCGTTCGGTATTTTGGAACCCTGGCCAAAGACAAATACTGGATTGCGCTTGCGGCCATACTTGAGTTTTCTTCGTATATTCTGATTCTGTATGCGTTTCGCATCTCCAAAGTCGCCTACGTCATCTCATTGCGGCAGATCAGTGTTGTTTTCGGGGTGCTGTATGGTATCTGGTTTCTTCGCGAGAGATACGGTAAAGTCCGGTTTGTGGGGTCGACGATTATTTTTTGTGGTATTTTTTTAATAACCGCGTTTGGTTGATAAGGGGGTTTGTAAATGGAGGTGCGATGGAATGAATAAAGGCACCCTGAAACAACAGATTCAGCAGGGCGGACTGATCCGGATCGTCGGCGCCTATAACGGGCTGACCGCCCGGCTGGTGGAGGAGGCCGGTTTCGAGGGGGTCTGGTCCTCAGGTTTTGAAATTTCTACCTCCCACGCGGTTCCTGACGCGAATATTCTGACCATGAGCGATTTTTTAGACGCCGCGTCGGAGATGGCCCATACGGTTTCCATACCCGTGATCGCCGATTGCGACACCGGGTTTGGAAACTCCAATAACGTGATGCATCTGGTGAGGCGGTTTGAAGCCGCCGGTGTGAGCGCCGTCTGCATCGAGGACAAAAAATTTCCCAAGGTCAACAGTTTTATTGCGGGAAGGCAGGAACTGGCGCCCATTGCGGAGTTTGTGGGCAAGCTGATGGCCGCGAAAAACGCACAATCCACCGATGCGTTCATGGTTTTCGCGCGGGTCGAGGCCCTGATTGCGGGCTGGGGCCTTGACGAGGCATTGAAACGGGCCCAGGCTTATATCGACGCCGGCGCGGACGCCATCCTGATCCATTCCAAGTCGGAACGGCCGGATGAAATCATCGCATTTTGCAGGGCATGGAACCAAAGGTCCCCGCTTCTGATCTGTCCGACCACCTATCCCATCAGTGAAGCCGAAATGGCCGCTTTGGGGGTCAGCATCGTGATTTATGCGAATCAATCCATTCGGGCGGCGATCAAGAGCATGCAGTCGGTCCTGCGCCACCTTCGAAAACATGGAAATGCGCGCATCGATGATAAAATCGTTCCCATGGACGAGGCCTTTCGGCTGCAGGGCATGTACATGATGAAGCATGACGAACGGAAGTTCCTGAAAACCGAACTGGGCAGCATCAGGGCGCTTATTCCCGCAGCCGGTTATAAGGTGGATGATTCCCTGACCTCCCTGGTGGAGGACCGGCCGGTGGGTATGCTTGACATCAACGGAAAACCCCTTCTGCAGCGCAATATCGAAACCCTCAACATCGCAGGGGTGCAGGATATCTGTGTCGTGGCCGGGTATCAGGCCGACCGGGTGGAGCTGGACGGCGTCAAGATCGTTCGGAACCCTGAGTTTAAAACCAGCGGGATCATGCATTCCGTGATGCAGGGGGCCGATGGAATCGCCGACAAAAACCTGATTCTCTATTCCGATATTATGGTGGACAGCTACCTTGTCGAAAAGCTGCTCAAAAAGCAGGGCGATATCGTTCTGGTGGGAGACCGGAGCTACAAGAAGACCCACTACCGCAATAAGGAACTGGAACTGGTGGTGATCGACAACCCTTTGCCCGACAGCCGGCGGCTGATTGATACGAACCGGAAGAACATCGTCAAGAGAATCGGCAAACGGGTTGCCGAACAGGAAGGGACCTGCGAATTTGTCGGGATCGCCCTGCTTTCCAAAAAGGGGATGCGGATCCTGATTGATGAATATCAGGCGTTCGATCTCGCAAAAAACGTGTCGTTTGCCGATTTTATTCAACACCTGGTGGACAGGGGTCATGAGGTGCTGGTCTACGAGGTGACCGGCGGATGGATGGAGATCCACACTTTTGAAGACTACAAAAACGCCTGCGTCTTTTTTCCCTAAAGGGCTATGGAACCTCAATCTTTGATCGAGGCGTTCAAGCGGCATGGGATCGGCCCCTACATCGAGGTGCCCTGTTCCCTTTTGGCGCCGCTGATATTTGAGCTCTCAAATGACCCTTCATGCGAGGTGATCAACCCGGTGAACGAGGCGGTCGCCATGGGGATGGCCTCAGGCGCCTATCTGGCCACCCGGCGGATACCCATGGTGCTGATACAGAACTCGGGGTTTTGCAATACCCTAAACTGTCTCACCTCTTTAAATCAGGTATACGGCATTCCGGTGGTTTACCTGATCTCCTGGCGGGGGGAGCCGGGCACAAAGGACGCGCCCGAGCATGATATCATGGGCGGACGGCTGGAGCGAATACTTGACGCCTTTGATGTTCCCTACCGTGTTTTAACCGAGGCGGCATATGCGAATGAGATCGCCGCGGTTGTCGACTTGGCCAAAACCCGGCGTTCGCCCTCGGCCCTGCTGCTTCGAAAGGGCCTGCTGAGCGGCGGCTCCGTTGTTGTCTCTAAGCCATCTTTTCCCATGACCAAGAGCATGGCCGTGGACATTATCATCAACGCCTGCGGCAGGGAGGCCTGCCTGGTCACGACAAACGGGCTTATCAGCCGGGAGGTTTTCAACAACCTATCCGAAAAAAAGCTGCAGGAGCAAAACCCGCCTTTTTACATGCTCGGCTCCATGGGGCATGCCCTGGCCCTGGCCCTGGGAATCGGAAGGGCGCTTAAAGATACCCGGAAGGTCGTTGTGCTGGATGGCGACGGCGGTTGTCTCATGCACCTGGGGTCCATGGCCTCCGTTCGCGGGCCGGGGAGCTCCAGGTTAATCCATGTGGTTTTAGACAACGGATGCTATGCCTCAACCGGCGGCCAGTCGACGGTTTCCGGCGGGGTCGATTTCTGCCAGGTGGCCATGGGGTGCGGCTACAAGAACAGCCGCCGGTTCGAGGACGACGCGGCACTTAAAAAAGGCTTCCCCGCCCTGTTGACGGAACCCGGGCCCATTTTTGTGCATGTTCTGATCAACCGGATTGAGGGGAAGGGGCGTTGCCGAATATCGGATCAGTATTCCTGCAGCCAGATCAGAGATCGCTTCATGAAACGGCTTGATATTCTCCCTTCGTCATAACCCTTTAACCGCCCTTTTGCTTACCCTCTGTGAATCAGGTACGCCAGGTAACCGACATAGCAGCAGAGAAGTATAAAACCGTCTTTTCGGTGGACCGTGTTGTCCTTAAACATGATCACCAGCGGCAGGAAACTGATCAGCATCATGACCAGGTAGTCGATGAGCAGCCCGCTTTCGATAAACCCGCCGGGGATGGGAATCGGTCTGACCATGCCGGCCATGCCGATGACGGAAAGGATGTTAAACACATTGCTTCCGATCAGGTTGCCGATGCTGATGTCCATCTCCTTTTTTACAGCAGCCACCACCGAGGTGGCCAGTTCCGGAAGCGAGGTGCCGACAGCGACAATGGTCAATCCGATAAACTTTTCGCCGACACCCAGTTCTCTCATGAGCACCACTGCGGCATTGATCATGACCTGGGCGCCGATGATCACCCCGGCGATTCCCAGAAGAATTAAAACAACCTGCATCGGGCGGGATTCGATACAATCGATTTCCGCCGCCTCCGTGTCAAGGGCGACATCCATTGTGGCGGCGCACTGCCCGGCCGGTTTTTTTTTCCTTGTCGCGATGTAGTAGTTGTATACGGTGTAAAGAATAACACCGCCAAACAGCGTGACCCCCTCGGCCCTTGAGATGTATGAATCCAAAGAGAGGATCAGCAGGTAGGCGGATATGGCCAGCATCAGGGGAATGTCCCGCCTCACCACCGAGCGGTTTGCGGTGACGGGAATGATTAAGGCGGCCAGACCCAAAATCAGCGCGATATTGCAGATGTTGCTGCCGACCACGTTTCCCACCGCGATCATGCTTTTGTTTTGAATCGAGGCGACCACGCTCACCACCAGCTCGGGCGCGGAGGTGCCGAAGGCCACCACGGTCAGGCCGATCACCACGGTTGAAATGCCCAGGCTTTTCGCCAGGCTGGCCGCCCCTTTGACCAGCCACTCCGCCCCGAAGTAGAGCAGGGCGAATCCGATGACCAACAGAACAATCTGCAGCAACATCATAACGGCTCCTTTGTTCAATTTTTTATACAATGGCGGCGTTTACTTCAAACTGTTTTTTTGTTTTTGCGTGAAATGTGGTATAGATGATTAGAAACTGCGTCAACAAAAGAACCTTTGAAAAGGAGGCCTTTATGAGCGGACTGTCAGGCAAACCCGAGATCGTCCGGCGGATTTCAGCCGAGATTGATCCGGTTCTGCTGCGCCGGGACCTTGAACGGCTGCGGGACAAGGCCCTGGCCGCCGGGGCGGGAGATGCGGCGGTTATTGAAAAATCAGATATTCGGTTTGATCAAAAGATTCTTGAACGGGTGGAATTAGATAACGGTTTTCCTTCGATTCACTGGCCGCTCAAATACGAAAAGGATGATTTAAAAGGGACGCTTCAGCTCTATGACCGGGGGATATTTTTCAGATTGAAACCCCCTTCAGACATCCCGGATTACGGCGGCGGGCCGATTCCGGACATGGTCCACCGCGAGCTTTATTTAAAGACCTACGAGATCACCTCACTTATTGAATCCGCCGCTTTTTACATGGGCTACCATCTCTGTCTCGGTCTGGCCTCGGGGAACTGCCGCAGCGTGTTTTGCGCTGACGAAAAGCGCTGCTGGGCCATGCTGAAGGGCAGGGTGTGTATCCATCCGAACATCGGCAGGCCGTCCATGGAGGCTGCGGGAATCGATGCGCGATCCATGGCGAAGGCTTTGGGCTGGCGAATGGAGAACGATTTTTCATCGCCGATGCTGGGCGGATTGGTGATGATCGTCTGATTGGACTTAGGGCTTACAGAGGAGAATGGGCGAATGAAGATTTTGCGAAAATCGAAAGAAAGCGGCCGGCAGGATCGCCTGTCGCCGGATGTCTTTCAGCAGATGCATCAATTGGCGCTGAAACGGGGGGCTGATGAGGCGGTTGTCATTTCCGCCTCGGATGTCATTGTGGACCCCCGCGTGCGGTTTAAGTGCATGATTCCCAAGTGTTACATGTCCGGCAACTGCGGCCATTGCCCGCCTTACGGATACAGCATTCAGGAGGTGCGCGATATCGTTTCCGGATATGAGCGGGGGGTATTTTTCCGGGTGAAGGTGAACAGTTCGGTGATCGCGGCCAAGGACCTGCACACCACCTTTGAAACCGGGGTGATGGATAAACAGGGAAACTGCTTGAGCCTGGGGGCGCATTATATTCTGGTGTTTACGATCGCACGGGTGTTGCAAAAGCTGGCGGATCACGCCGGCTATGTGTCCCACGGGTTTGCGGCCGGAAACTGCCGGGATCCCTTCTGCCTGCTTCAGCCGTTTTGCCAGGATTTGATGACGGACAAGGGCTGTAGAAACCCCGAGCTGAGCGCCCCTTCCATGGAATCCTGCGGTATGGATGTTTATGGCATGGCCGCCCGGGTCGGCTGGGACCATTATCCCATCGGCGGTTCCTGCGAACCGGACAGCGTGCCCCGGGGAAGCCTTATGGGGCTGGTGCTCGCAAGGGAGGAGGAAAAATGAATCAACAGGGATCGGTCAAACAACGGTATCGCCGTCTGAAAAAAAACCTGGAGGCGCTCAAGCAGGCAAACATCACCCCGGCTCAGATGCCGAAGATGGCCAAGGATCTGCGCATCTGGTGGAAGATCACGCGGAATTTTAAGGATCTGGAAGGGTCCTGGTTTCGGGCCCTGGCCACCTATGTCCGCATGTTTAAAGGGGTGCCCCGAAAAGATCCAAGAAAATCACACCAGGAAGACATGGATTGAAGGAGCGCGATGACCACCTACAAAATCCATCCCATCGTGATGGGGACCAAGATATTTGACAAGGGGATGATGACCTATCAGCATGATTACGGAAAACCCTACACCATTCCGATTTATGCCTGGTACATCGAGGGGGGGGATAAGAAGATTCTGGTGGATACCGGGGAAATGAACCCCATTCAATCCGAGGACCGCGAAAAGGCCATCGGCGGAAAGATTTACACCTTTGATGAGGGCCTGGCCCTCTGGGGAATGTCCCCTGAGGATATCGATATCGTGATCCACACCCATCTTCATAACGATCACTGTGAGAATGATTACCGGTGCAACAATGCGGTGTTCTTTATTCACCAGAGGGAACTTGCGCGGGTGCATAACCCCCATCCCCTGGATTTTCGGTATATCGAGGACTATATTTTGGATATTGAAGAAAACCGGCAGATCCATGTCGTCACCGGGGACATGGAGGTGGTTCCGGGGATTTGCGTGGTTCACACCCCCGTCCACACGGAAGGCGGCCTGACCGTCATGGTTGACACGGAAAAGGGGAAAGCGGCCATCACCGGGTTCTGCGTGATCATGGAGAACTTTTTTCCGCCCAAGGCGGTTCAAGCGATGGAGATGGAGGTGATCCCTCCCGGAACCCTGGTGAACAGCTATGCGGCCTACGATATCATGGTGAAGGTCAAAAAGGCGGCGGACATCCTTGTGCCGCTTCATGAGCCGAGGTTTGCCTCCGTTAGGGAGATTTCCGAACTCAAATAAGGATTGAGGCCGACAGTCCGGCGCCGCAACGTTTTTTAGATTCGTTGGGCCGATTGGCCGGCCTCAATCTGTCCGCGTGACCAGCGCATGAACCCCGCGCCGAATTCCCGGCAGCTTGCGTTTATAGGCCCTGGAAGGAGCGCCAGGGCCTTGTTTTCAGAGGATCGCAGCCGACCGGGAGGGGGGTGTCAGCAGCCCGATCTCTGAAATCAGCCGTCGGTGAATCCTGGGGCGGTTCATGCAACATCCGGTCCGGATAACGCAGATCATGTTTACCGCATTTTTTCAACGCGTATTGCAGTCGATGGCATTACCCGCATTCGTGTAATAAAAGCAGCAAGAAAAATGCCAATCGGGTTTGGGTAAAAAAAACTCCTGAAGGGAAAGCGGCCCAATCCCGGTTTTTTCTCGTGAAATCAAAATAGTGTGGTTTTTTTTCAGCGAAAAAAACGCGACCTGTTTAAAGGGGGGATG
>CAZFWD010000092.1:0-11578 GCA_964522535.1 uncultured Desulfonema sp. | reverse complement strand
TCACCAGCGTCCTGATCCAGCGGTTTGCCCAAGCCTTTCCGAACGCGGAGCTGGTGCTGCTCGGCGGCGCCAAGCTGTCAGGAATATTTTCCGCCTTTAAAAACCTGAGAATCCGTGAGCTTTCTTACCCCCGCCGGGGCGATCTGATTCAGCGGTTTTTCTCCTGGTTCTCCGTGCTGGCGGCCATTGAAGACGAGGTCGCAGAAGTTACCGGCGACCGGTTTCTAGTGATCGATCCGGATTCGCGGCTGTCCCAGCTCGGCATCCTGCCCGTGGCCGGCGCCGAAAGCTATTTTTTCTTTAACAGCCGCTCCAACGGCGGCAGCACCCGGCGGCTGTCCATGTCTGAACTGGCCAATGAATGGGCTAACCGGATCCTGCCGGAATCCGGCTTCTGCAACCCCGGCGTATGGATCGATGAAAATGCAAAAGCCCTTGCCAAAAAAATGGTCAATGGGCTAAGACAGTCCGCCGGGCATATCGTCACCGTCAACCTGGGGGTGGGCGGGAACACCCGCAAACGGCTGAACGATGATTTTGAACGCAAACTGCTTGCCTCCCTGTTGTCCGAAAAAAACACCTCCGTGATCCTGGACTGCGGTGCGGAGGCCGAAGAAAAGGAACGGGCGAAAAGGCTGCTTGAAGCCCTTGAAAGACAGGGGTTTGAAATTGCCCAGGCGGAACTCGGCGTTCCCGTGTCGTTGTCTTCTTCCGGAATCGTCAGCATCGTCTGCAGCATCGGGGAGATCGCGGCCGTGATTTCGGAAAGCGACGAGTTTATCGGGTATGACTCCGCCTGCCAGCATATCGCGGCCGCCGCGGGAATCCCTTCCTGCACGGTGTTTGCGGGCTCCAACAACCCCCGGTTTGTCAGAAGGTGGCATGCCCGTGGAAAGTCCGTCAGCCGAATCATCCATGTGGATAATTTAAGCCGGGAAAAAATGTTTGACAACGCGGACATTATTGACCGCATCCATGACGCGAGAAACAGGGCATGAGGGTGCTGTTTGTTTATCCCAACGCCGGATCGCAGCTGGGGTTCAACTACGGCCTGGCCCATATGAGCGCCGTCCTGAAGCAGGCCGGCCACCAGGTCAAGCTGATCCATCTGGCGGAGGAGCTGGGGCCGCTGCCCGATGAGGCAAAACTGCAGGCCGTGGTCAGGACTTACGATCCGGGGATCATCGGATTTTCCGTGGTGACCAACCAGTGGCATTACGCGGAGCAGACCGCGTCCTGGATTCGAAAACAGACGCGGGTTCCCATGGTCTGCGGCGGCATTCATGCCACGGTGGCACCCGAGCAGGTCTTAGGCTCCGGACTGTTTGACTATGTGTTCGTGGGGGAGTGCGACACCGCTTTTCTCGAGTTCGTCACCACCATCGAACAGGGGGGCGATCCCTCCGGCATTCGGAACCTGGGGTTTTTAAAAGACGGCGGCCTTCACATGAACCCGGTTCGGCCCTTTCCCGATCTTGAACCGCTTCCCATGAAGGATTACCGCATCTTTGATTTTCAAAGGCTGATCGACGAAAAAAACGGCTGGGTGGGGCTTATGGCCTCTCGAGGATGCCCGTTTCAGTGCACCTACTGCTTCAACCACATCATCGTGAAAAAGTACCGGGCCGAGCTGGGGGTGAAATTTTCCGAACTCAACTACATTCGGCATTTTTCCGTTTCCGAAATGATCGCAGAAATTCAATACCTCCTGGACCATTATAAAAACATCAAAATGTTTATCTTTGACGATGACCTGTTTACCTACAACGCGGATTATCTCACGGCGTTCTGCAAGGCATATCAAAAAATCTGCCGGATTCCTTTTGTGGTTAACGCCCATGTGCATTTCTTTGACCGAAAACGGGCCAGGGCCCTGGCCAAGGCCGGATGCAAAATCGTCAAATTCGGCTTAGAAAGCGGAAGCCCGAGGGTGCGCAAAGAGATCATGCGCCGCTACACCAGCAACAAGGACATCGCCCAGGCCATCGGGTACGCCAAAGACGAAGGCATGCACACCTCCTGCTTTGTGATGATCGGTCTTCCAGGGGAAACCCGCGAAAACGTCATGGAAACCATCAGCCTGCTGGCCCAGGCGAAACCCGGACGGTTCCGCTGGACCTATTTTTATCCCTATCCCGGTACCGAAGCCTACACCATCAGCGAACAGGGCGGGTATATCGACTTTGAAAAAAAAGAAAAGCTGGTCAATTTTACAGACACCACCTGCCTGGATTTCGGCCCCGAGCAGAACCTGTTTTTAAAAAAGGTCGGCCGGGTGATGAACTGGTTTGTAAACGCCCAACCACAAATGGACTGTTCGAATGTTTACAAACAAAGGATCGATGAGCTGCTGGCCTTAGACGAGGCCTCATGGGAAGCAGTAGAGGACACCCTTGAAGCCGAAGACAAACGTCTTTCCGCGCAAATGGTGCAGACCGGCAAGACCCATTACGCCATCAAATACAACCGGTTTATGGGGGTTATCTCCGATTATTTCCTTGCGGAAGAAAAGGCTGAGACGCATTGAATTTTTCGCGGGATGCTCTAATGCGGCCGGCCGACAGGTTCCCGTTTCATGCAAATTGACGGTTTTTCATATCAACGCGCCCGGATATACCCGAAGGACGCGGTGATGCCTTCTGAGATCGCATCCTTTCTGGAAGGGAATGCCGCTCATATCGGCACCCTGAAGGAACGCGTCAAACGCAGCGTGTTTAAGGTCTACGCCCAAAAAAATGACGCCGATCCCCGCTATTTTCTCAAGTATGATCATCCGCCGCTTTTGAAGGATAAAGGCAAGGGGCTGATCCGGCCCAAGGTCAAATGGGAATACCGGATCACCCGCCGACTGTTCGATTTAGGGATTCCGGTCATTGAGCCGGTGTTCTGCGCCTGGACCTTCAAAAACGGCATCTTTGTTTCAAAGGCCATCCCCGGCGCAATACCCTTTGCGGCCCGGTGGGAAGAGATCAAACAGCGTCCAAAGGCAAGGCCGGGGTTTATCGCCGAGCTGCGCCGGCTGCTTGATATCATCCTGAAAAACAACATTGATCATCCGGACCTGCACGGCGGAAACGTGCTGACGGTTCATCGCGGGAATGAATTTGGGTTTTTTCTGGTGGATGTGTTCGGGGTGAAGATCCGCCCAAGGCTTTCGCAACGGCAAACCCTGCAGAACTTGAGGATCATCGCCGATATTCGAAACGACCTGAAGAAAGACGAGATCGCGTTTCTGCTCAGCGGGCTGCCGGGGGTGTTTCATGCCAAGGGATATGCCGAAATCTGGAGCCGGATCATCGACCATTGCGTGGAGGTGTTTTATCAAAAAGGGTTCCGGCACGGCCGGGAAAGGATCTATAAAAAAAAGGCCTATCTTCATATTGTCAAAAATACCGAAGGCACCTATCGCATCCGCAAAAACACCCTGACCCTCTCGGCGGCAAAGGCGGTGATCGCAAGGCATAAGGCCGTTTGCGAGGATCAGCCGGAACAGCTTTTAAAAAACAGCCCCCATCGATGCGTATCCCGGGTTTATGACGACCATGCCGCCTACGTGGTAAAACAATACCCCCAAAAAAAATTGATGCCCTTTTCGCCAGCCCGCACCAGTTGGTTCAATACCTGGGGACTGCGTCTTGCCTCATTTCCGGCGCCCGCGCCGCTTGCCCTGCTGGAGGGGAACAAGGGAAACGGGTTTATCATCTTTGAACACATTGCCGGGGAAAGCCTGGCCGATCGCATGGCCCGAACACTCGAGCAGCAAAAGGATCTAGAACCCCTGTTTGAACAGTGTTTTAATTTTATCCTAAACCTGTGCTGCTGGAGAATCTATTGTAAAAACCTGAAGCTTGACGATTTTATCATCGACGGCAATGACAGGCTGTTTCTGATCTCAGATAATGGGCTTGTCTTTAACCGGCAAATCACGCCAAAGGACTGGAAAAGACAGAAAATGAAGATGCTGCAGGGGGAGCCGTATAAATGCCTAGCCGCCTTTGAAAAATGGCTGGAAAACCACCCCCTTTGCTTTCCCTGCAGGTCGACCCCCGACACCCGGCTGCGGTAATTTTTTAAAAAAAGCTTTTGATCCCGCTATGCGGTATCTTTACAATAAAAAATTTACCGATTCTTTTAAAATATTTTCACCACAGAGCACAGAGAGAAAAAAACGAAAAAATTTTTCTGTGCCCTCCGTGATCTCTGTGGTTAAATTTTTCACTTTTCGAATTTGGAAAGCCTAAATTTCTTGAAAAACGCATGATTATAAGGTTTATGACAAGCCGATGAAAATCCTGCACCTGCTCAGCAACCATAAATGGACCGAACGCTCGGAACTGGTGGTGGATCTGGCCTGCGCCCAGAAGTCCCTGGGGCTGAATGTCCGCCTGGTCTGCGGCGAGCGTGCAGGAACAAACCCCCTGGACGTGGCTTACCATGCCCGGCAAAAGGGCCTGGACGACATCATGACCCTGCCTGAAATGGGCAAGCACTTAAGGCTCTCCACCACGCTTCAGGGGGCCAGGAAAATAAGGGATATCATTCTATCCAAGACCCCCGATGTCATTCATTGCCATATGTTAAACGCCCACCTGCTGGTTGGGCTTGCGATCAAAAATCTAAACCCCGAGCCGCTTCTCATCCGGACGATTTATAACCCCGACGGCCTGGGCCGGGACCTGCGGTCCCGATGGTGCCATAGACGCGCCACTCACGGGTTTATCGTGGTCTCTGAAAAGGCGAGGCTTTCGGCCCTGGCCCAGGCCATTCCCGAGCGGGCCATTGAGGTCATTGCGCCGGGAATCGACTCAAAACGGTTTTCTCCGAATCGAGAGCTAAAACAAAACCTTGCATCTTTGCCGCCCGATGGCTGCTTTGTGGCCGGGGCTGGGAGCCGGATTCGAAAGGCGCGCCGCCTGGATGGGATATTGGAAACCGTTAATGAGCTTCACCATTCCTATCCCGGCCTGCGCCTGCTTCTTGTGGGCCGCGGGCGTCCCGGCGCTTTTGAAGAGGTGATTGAAACCCCGGCTTTAAAAATGGGGATTCGGGATAAGGTCATTGATGTGGGGTATTGCCTGGGGGACGATCTGGTGGCCGCTTACCGCCGCATGCATGTTCTGCTGTATGCCGTGCCCGGTACGGACAAGACCTGCCGCACGGTTCGCGAGGCCCTAGCCTGCGGGGTGCCGGTGATCGCCCCAAAAATCGGGTTTCTGCCCGAGCTGATTGAAAACGGAAAAAACGGCTACCTGGTGGCGCTTTCACCAAAAAATTTTGCAACCGCGCTTAAAAACCTGATGGATTCCCCCGATACCCTAAAAAGCCTTTCCCGGGGAGCCCTTGAAACCGCGCAAAAAAAATTCGCCATGCAAACCCGGGCGGAAAAAACCTTTGAGTTCTATCAAAGGCTTATGAAGGACGATGCGCTTCGGCCAGGCCCTCAAAAATCTTCTTCTTGACGTCCTCCACGCGAATCGAACGCATGCAGGAGATGTCCTTGCGGGGGCAGCGCTTTTTATAACAGGGGGCGCAGGGAAGGTCTGCGGAGACGACCAGATGTTCGCTGCCATAGGGGGCTGTCCGCTCCGGAGAGGTGGGACCGAACAGGGCGACATAGGGGGTGCCCACGGCCGAGGCGATATGGGCGGAACCGCAATCCGGACCCACGGCAACTGCCGCTTCCTTTAAAACCGCGGCCAGCTCAACAACCGATGTCCGGCCCACCAGGTTGATCAGCCGGGACGATCCGATCTCCCGCTCCAGGCCGCAGGCCATTTCGTATTTGGCCGGGGTATCCAGCATGACAAGATGCATGGACGTTTCCGCAAGCAGCTCCCGAATCAGGCGGGCATAGCTTTCAAAAAACCACTCTTTGGAGATCCAGGTCGAGCCGAGAACAACGGCGATAAACGGCCGGTTCACCTGGGATAAAACATGGGCGCCCGAAGACAGCAGGCCGGGACCGAAAAAACCGAAATCCAGAACCTCGGGCCTGGGGCATCCCAGGTATTGCGTAAACTGAAGGTAATGAAACAGTTTCGGATAAAACTCCTCCATGTAGGGGATATGCCGGTTGTTGAAAATCCAGTTGAATTCCTTGGCGTTTTTGGGGTGAAACCCGATGCGATGGGTTGCTCCCGAAAGCAGGGAAAAAAAACCGCTCTTCAGGTGCCGCTGAAGATCAAGGGCGCAGTCAAACCGGCTGGATCTCAGGGCGCGAAAAAGATCCACAATTCCCAGGTGCCAGCGGGGCCGGTCAAACACCAGCACCTTGTCGATCTGGGGATGAAAGCGCACCACCTCCTTGCATTTGGGTTCCACCAGCCAGGTGACAGAGCTTTTCGGAAAGCAGGCTTTGAGATGGGAGACCAGGCAAAGGCCGCGGGTGACATCCCCCAGGGATCCCATCAGGATGATCAGAAAGGCCGGCGCCTCCGGCAACGGAATGGTTTGATGCCCGTCGGAAGAATGCCTGTGACTGTTTTCGCGTAGGTTCACGCTCCGGTTGCCGGATTTCTGTTCTTCCATTATACGGTCTTTATGGTATATTTTTACAAAAACCCGCAGATCAACAACGGGTGGATGCGATGCCCTTCGGGCTTGATTTAAAAACACCCCTTTCATAGTATGATCTATCAAAAAGGGCAAGCCCGATTGTCGATATTTGATAAAAAAAATCAAGTGATTATCCAAAAAATAGGTTTGCGGATGCAACTGGAATGAGGCGCTATCTGTTTCATATCAGCGAGCTATACGGATTTTCCGTTGTCCGGCCGCTGCAGAAAGCGATCATGGCGCGCGGGGATGATGCGGCATGGTTTTTGGAGAACCCTAAAAAGCTTGCCGAATACATCCGGCCGGGTGAAAAACTGCTGAAAACCGTCAAACAGGTAAAGGCGTATCATCCCTGCGCTGTTTTTGTCCCCGGGAACACGGTCCCTGATTTCTTTCCGGGATTTAAAATTGAGATATTTCATGGATTTAACACCTACAAGCGGAACAACAAAAGGGGGCATTTCTGTATTCGAAATTTCTTTGATGTATACTGCACTCAAGGGCCTGAAACCACCCTGCCGTTTAGAGAGCTGGCCGCCCGGCACGGTTTTTTCGAGGTCATTGAAACCGGCTGGCCGAAAATGGACCCCCTGTTCTGGGAAACCGGCCCGGTCCTCTCAAAAAACAAACAGCCGGTTGTCCTGATGACCTCCACCTTCAACCCCTCTTTAAGCGCCGCTGCCCCCCTGTTCGATATTGTCCGAAGCCTTGCGAAAAATAAAGACTGGCGCTGGATTGTCAATTTTCATCCCAAAATGAAGGCCGATGTTGTCGACCGGTATCAAGCGATTCGGCATAAAAACTTTGCCGTTGTGGAGACGGACGATATCATCCCCCTCTATAAAGCCGCGGATCTGATGGTTTCGGATACCTCTTCGACAATATTTGAATTTCTCCTGCAGGACAAGCCCGCGGTGACCTTAAATAACCGCCGGCCGGGCCCGCACCTGATCAACATCACCGGAGCCGAGCATCTGGAGGCCGCCATCACCCATGCCCTGACCCGGCCGCAAGGATTGATGCAGGAGATCCGAAAATACGCCGAAAGAATACACCCCTACCGCGATGGAAGGTCCAGTATCCGCGTGCTTGAAGCCGTGAATGACTTTATTCAAAGGGGCCGGGGCCATCTTCGGCCCAGGCCGTTAAACCTGATCAGGCGCCTGAAGGTGAGGAGAAAGCTCAAGTATTACCGGATTCCGGGATAAGGACAGACTGATCTCAAACCCAATGGAAAAAATAAAAACAGCCCTTGAACGCCGCGCCGAAATCATTCGAGCGGTGCGCGGATTTTTCCAAAGCCGCAGGTTTCTGGAGGTGGAAACCCCCCTGCGGATCCCCGCGCCCGCTCCGGAACCCCACATCCTGGCGATACCCGCGGACGGCTGGTTTCTTCAGACATCCCCGGAACTCTGCATGAAACGGCTGCTTGCGGCCGGGTATGCCAGGATTTTCCAGATCTGCAAATGCTTTCGCAAAAATGAGCGGGGCAGACGGCACCTGGAAGAGTTTACCATGCTGGAATGGTACGCGGCCGGCGCCACTTACCATGACCTGATGAATCAATGCGAAGACCTCATCTTATCCGTATTTGCGGCGTTGAAGCGGTCCGGGCCTTTGCAGTACCAGGGAAATAAAATCGATCTGACCCGGCCCTGGCCCAGGATCAGCGTCACCGAAGCGTTTGAGAGGTTTGCTTCCATGGATCTTACGACCGCCCTCTCAACGGACCGGTTCGACGAGGTCACGGCCTTTGAGATCGAGCCTCGTCTCGGGATGGACCGGCCGGTTTTTCTTACGGATTACCCTGCCGGGGCCTCCAGCCTGGCGGCCCCGCAGCCCGAAAACCCGAACCTGGCCCAGCGGTTTGAACTCTATATCAGCGGCCTGGAGCTGTGCAACGGGGTGACCGAGCTTACCGATGCGGCGGAACAAAAAAAACGGTTTGAGACGGAAATTCGAGCCCGAAAAACCGCCGGCCAGCCGGTCTGCCCCATGCCTGAAAGGTTCCTTGATGCGCTTTCCTTCATGCCCGAGGCCGCAGGCAACGCGCTGGGCATAGACCGCCTGGTCATGCTGCTGACCGACGCGGAATGCATCGACGCGGTGGTCGCGTTTAGCCCCGAAGCGCTTTGAGCCTTGTCCGACCCTGTCAAATCAATAAATATTTGACACCATTGATAACTTTTAAGTATATAATGCAAAAATTGAATCCACTTCTATATGGAGCGTATGAAACAACATCACATCAGCATATTTTTGAAGGGAGTGGGCCTCATCCTTCTGTGTCTGGCCATGCTCCCCAAAACCCTGGAAGGCGAAATCTATTCCTACGTGGACCAAAACGGCGTGGTCCACTTCAGCAATGTGCCAACATCGGAAAGGTATCGATATCTGGAACCTGAAGTCGATGAGCCGGCACGGATTTCGTATTCGGCCACCCGTATCGACAAGTACGATTCCATCATCCACAAAGCTGCCGAGGCGCACGGCATCCGGTTTGAGCTCTTAAAAGCCATCATTCATGTGGAGTCGGGGTTTGATCCCTACGCGATTTCCAGCGCCGGGGCCATGGGATTGATGCAGCTCATGCCTGAAAACTGCGACTCGTTAAACGTCAGGGACCCGTTTGACCCCTATGAAAACGTGATGGCCGGCGCCCGTTACTTTAAGGGCCTGCTGGAACGATACCGGCTTGATCTGCCGTTGACCCTCGCCGCCTACAACGCCGGCCCCGGCGCCGTCGACCGGTACAACGCCATTCCGCCCTACCCGGAAACCCAAAACTTTGTCCAACGGGTGCTGCAATACGAGACCCTGTTTCAAAGCAGCCTGCGTTAACCCCTCAAACGATGTGTTAAAACAATCATGTTGCTGACCGACCGGCTTTGCATACTCCGCCGGCTCTACCAAATCTATGACCGGTACGCCGCGTCCCTGGAGATCGCGTGTAAAAAACATTGCTGCGCCTGCTGCACCTGTAATGTGACCCTGACCACCCTTGAGGGGTATTACATCCTGCAAGCCATAGATTCGGACCGCATTCCCGCCGTTCGCAAGGCTGCTGAGCAACAACTGAAAAAACCCCGCTTTATACCGGCCATTACCACCAACCGGCTGGCTGAACTCTGCGTGTCCGGCAAAGCGCCGCCGAACGAAAAAATCGATGTCAACTGGGGGAACTGCCCGCTTCTGGAAACAGACATCTGCCCCATCTATAAGACCAGGCCGTTTGCCTGCCGGTGTCTGATGTCAACACAGGATTGCAGGCAAACCGGCATCGCTGAAATCGACGAATTTACAATGACCGTCAACAATCTCTTCCTGCAGGTCATCGAACATACGGATCAGGATGGTTTTACAGGCAACCTGGCGGACATTCTATCGAAACTCACGGCGGATTGCGGCATGGATGAAAAGCCCCGCCCGACTTCCGCCCTCATTCGCAATTCGCCCATTCCCGTCCTGTTGGTACCCCCTAAACACCGGGACAGAATCAAACCCATCCTGAGCGATATCGACGCCGTTTTAAAAATGTCTCGACCTACCCCGCCCGCCTCACAACAAAAAGGCCCGTCAAACTTGACAAACTGGCTGATTCCTGGAATACATTGAATCCAGAGCAGCGAGTGTTTATCTCTTCACCCTTCTCTGCCATGATGAAAGGAATTAGCAGATGGACTATCCCAAGGAAAAGTACAAGACCCTGAAACAAAAATACGCGTTAAAGGGCGACACCGCATACTATCTGGAATTGTTCGGTCATTTCCTGGCCAAACGGGAAGGCTACCAAAAGATGGACGGCATGGAGGCCATCTTTTATTATTTGATGCAAAAACATCACTGGCTGCCCCGGGATGTCCGGTCCATGAGCACGGAAGACCTTTGTTTTGCGCTTGCCGAGGAGATGGCCACCTGGAGGGCGCCCAAGGCCGCACGGGAGTAGAGGGCGGAGCAGACGGTCGGGAATCAATGAAGGCATGCCGAACCGGTAACGCAAAAAAACACCATAAAAACAGGACGCATTCTTTTTTATAACGATTTGTAAAATATAGAAATATGAAAAACCGGCTGAAACAGATTCTCACGGATGCGGCAAAAACCGCATTCAAAACCAAAGCGCTCAACGCAGACAATTTCGCGCCGGTGGAGATCGATGCACCCAACATCGATGCCCACGGCGATTTTGCAACCAATTTCGCCATGGTCAATGCCGCGGCCCAAAAAATGCCGCCGAAAAAAATCGCCGAGGCCGTTATAAAAAACCTTCAAGACGCGGACGGGATTATTGAAAAGACCGAGATCGCCGGACCCGGGTTTATCAACTTCTTTATTCGGGCATCGGCCTGGCATGCGGTTTTGCATGAAATCCACAAAAAAAACGAACAGTTCGGCACCTCGCAAACCGGGAAGAACCAGCGGGTGCAGGTGGAGTTTGTCAGCGCAAACCCCACCGGCCCCCTTCATGTGGGACACGGCAGGGGTGCCGTCGTGGGGGACACGGTGGCGTCCCTGCTCTCCGCCTGCGGCTATGCGGTTTGCCGCGAATACTACATCAATGATTCCGGAAAACAGATCAACACCCTGGGCCGGTCGGTCTACCTTCGCTGCATGGAGAAAAACGGAAAACCCGTGGACTTCCCCGCCGACTGCTACCAGGGCGCCTATGTTCGGGACATTGCCGGGGAGGTCATGGATCAGAAAGCCCAGTGGCTTTTCACGGTCAGCGAGGAGGAGGCCGTGGGCTTCTGCGCCCGGTTTGCCGCATCCCGCATCCTTGAGGGAATCAAACAGGACCTCGACGCCCTGGGCATCGGCTTCGACAACTGGTACAGCGAACAGGCCCTGTTTGACTCCGGCGGGGTTGACGCCGCGATTGAAAAATTCAAAGCCAGCGGCTTTATCTATGAAAACGAGGGGGCGCTCTGGTTTAAAACCTCCGATTTCGGCGATGAAAAAGACCGGGTGGTGGTCCGCGGAAACGGTCAGACCACCTACTTCGCCTCGGACATCGCCTATCACC
>CAZFWD010000091.1:0-13710 GCA_964522535.1 uncultured Desulfonema sp. | reverse complement strand
GGTTAAATTGGGTATATTAAAAAATTGTTATTTCAAATATTTAAAATATTTACTGAAACAATTACCTTAAGTTATGATCGCAGCCCGGCTTGAAAAGATTGCCCTTCTGCTGACGGACGTGGACGGTGTGCTGACCCGGGGGGAAGTCGTCTACACCGATGCCGGAGCCGAAATAAAGCGCTTTAACGTCAAAGACGGTCTCGGCATTCGGCTGCTGCTGGAAAATGGCATAAAAACAGGTGTCGTGACCGGAAGGACTTCTCAGGCGCTCAGGCATCGCTGCAAGGACCTGGGCATCGCGCTCGTATTCGACGGCGTCAAGCACAAAGAAAGGGTTCTTGATACGATCGTTTCTGAAACGGAAATTCCGGCGGATCGGATCGCCTTTGTGGGGGATGACCTGCCGGACATTCCCCTGATGAAACGGGTCGGTTTTGCCATTGCGGTGGCGGATGCACACGAAACCGTCAAGGCGCATGCCGACCTGGTGACCACTCGAAACGGCGGGGACGGCGCGGTCAGGGAGGTCTGTGAAGCGATACTCAAGGCCAAGGGCATGTGGACAAAGATCATCGCAAGCTGGGAAGAAAATACTTGACATACCAACGGCCGCCGAAAAAAATTCGGCTTTTTTTAATATTCCTCATCATCCTGCTGATCGGTTTTCTCCTGATTCCATTTGTCAAAAACAGGGTACGCGTCACAAGAACCGTCCCTCCCCCTTCTCCGGAAACGACCGACGCCGATCTCACGATTAAACGGTTCCACCACACGGCAACCCGGCACGGTGAACGGCAATGGTCCCTCGAGGCCGAGTCCGCCAGCCTGCACTCAAAGCAGAATCAAGCTCAACTATTTGATATTTTAGCAACTTTTTATTTAAAGGGGGGTCAGACCATCCTGCTGAACGCGGATAAAGGAATACTCAACACCCAAACCAACGACATGACGGCAACCGGCCATATTAAAATACAAACACCTGAATATACACTAGAAACCCAAAGCTTGCATTGCGATCACCGTTCGCATATAATAGAAACCATCGCTCCGGCGACCATCACCGGAGCGGGGATTGTTCTGAAAGCCGATACCATGGCGTATAACCTGGAGACCGGCGTGATCACCTGCGCCGGACATGTGGAAGGAAGCATCCGTGAGGCTGCCCAAAAATAAAGCCGCCCAAAAAGGCCGGTATGCCGTTTTTTTCGCTGCGCTGCTTGTTCTGTTGATGGCATGCCCCATGCAGGGAATCGCTCAGGACACCCCGCCGGCTGAGGAGGCCCTGCCGAACAAAACGCTCCATATCACCTCGGACAGGCTTGTGGCGGACCAGAACGCGCTTTATATTCTGTTTACCGGCAATGTGGATGCGATCTACGGAGACATGCGGATCACCTCCGACGCGCTTAAAATTTTTTACACTCAGACCGGGGACGGGCAGGCGCCGCTGAACAGGGAGGCCATCGATGAAATCATCGCCACCGGCCATGTTCGCATCACCCTTGAGGATAAAACCGCGATTTGCGAAAAGGCGGTGTATGATCCAAAAACGGAAACGATCCGCCTCACCGGGGAAAACACCCGTATGACGAGCGGAGAGAACTATATCACCGGCGAAAAAATCACGATCCGCCAGGATACCGGAGAAATCACCGTTGACGCTGGCGCCGGAAAGCGCGTCAACGCCGTGTTTACTCCGGAAAACGATAAACCCGAAAACCTTTGAAACAGCAGGGCGGAGCAGCGCCAAGCACATGGCGACACTCGCATTAAAAAATCTGATCAAAACATACAACGGCAAACCGGTGGTTGACGCGGTCAACCTGGACATCAACAGCGGAGAGGTCGTGGGCCTGCTCGGCCCCAACGGCGCGGGCAAAACCACCACCTTTTACATGACCATCGGCATCATCAGACCGAACAAAGGTAATGTCTACATCGACGATCAGGAAATTACGCAGGAGCCCATGTACCGCCGAGCGCAAAAGGGAATCGGTTATCTGCCCCAGGAGCCGTCGGTTTTTAAAAAGCTTACGGTGAAAAACAATCTGATGGCCATATTGGAAACCCTGAACATCTCAAAGCGGGAGCAAAAGGCAAAGGCCGACGCGTTGCTGGAAGAACTCGGCATCAAGCACCTTTCCGAACAAAAGGCCTCGCTGCTTTCCGGAGGGGAACGGCGGCGGCTTGAAATCACCCGGGCGCTGGCCACGGACCCCTCGTTCATCCTGCTGGACGAACCGTTCGCGGGAATAGACCCCCTGGCCGTGATCGACATTCAAAACATTATCATTCACCTAGCCAAACGGGGCATCGGGGTGCTCATCTCCGATCACAATGTGCGCGAAACCCTCGGGGTCTGTGACAAGGCCTATATACTCAACAACGGCAAGGTGATCGAATCCGGTTCCCCGGGGTTCATCGCCTCAAGCCCCGTGGCCCGGCAGATATACTTAGGAACCCGATTTAAATTATAACAGCGATATATGGCATTCGAATTACAGCAAACCCTTCGCCTGCAGCAGCAGCTGGTGATGACCCCCCAGCTTCAGATGGCCATTCGGCTGCTTCAGCTCTCAAGGCTGGAGCTGGTGGAAACCATCCGCCAGGAGATGGAGACCAATCCCACCCTTGAGGAAACCCAGGAGACCGATCCCGATGAGGGGCTCGAGATGGATCCCCCGGAAGCCCAGACCACCAAGGAGGTCTCCATTGAGGAAAAATTCGACAACTACCTGGACTGGCATCCGTATCTTGATGAATACAACTCCACCGGAAAGATCCCTTTTGAAAGCGAGAAAAAGGAGGCCCCGGACCTTGAAGCCTTCACCACCAACAAAACCTCACTGGCCGATCACCTGCGCTGGCAGCTTCTGATGACCCGCCCCTCCCAGGAGGAGGAGGAGATCGGCAGCCTGATTATCGGCAACCTTGACAAGAACGGATACCTGGATATCGCTGTCGAGGAAATCGCGCAAACCTTAAACACCGATATCGGCAGGGTCGAGGAAGTCCTGGCCAGAATGCAGACCTTTGATCCGCTGGGGGTTTGCGCTTCGGACCTGACGGAATGCCTTTTGATTCAAACGAAAATGCTGGGGATCGATGATCTTCTGGTCAACGGTATTATTCGGCATCACATCAAAGATCTGGAAAAAAAACGGTATAAGGTCATCGCCAAATCGTTCAAGACGGATATCGAACATGTGCTTTCCGCCGTGGAGGTGATCAAGGGCCTTGATCCGAAACCCGGCGACCGGTTCAGCGAGGAAAGACTGGTCTACATCATTCCGGATGTCTACGTGTACAAAGACGGCGACGATTACCTGATCCTGCTCAACGACGATGAAATCCCCCGGCTGCACATCAACTCCTACTACAAAAAGGCGGTCCAGCGGGGTGAAAAAATTTCAGAGGAAACCCGGGCCTACCTGAAGGACCGGCTGCGTTCCGCCGAATGGCTGATCAAAAGCATTCAGCACCGCTGCAAAACCATTTACAATGTCATGCAAAGCATCATCAAGTTTCAGCGGGATTTCTTTGAACACGGGATCGCCCACTTAAAACCCATGGTATTACGGGACGTGGCCGAGGATATCAACATGCACGAATCGACCATCAGCCGGGTCACCAACAACAAGTACGCCTATACCCCCCAGGGGATATTTGAGCTGAAATTTTTCTTTAACAGCTCCATCCAGCGCTCCAACGGAGGGACGATCGCATCCGCCAGCGTCCAGGATAAAATCAAAAAAATCGTGGAAAGCGAACCCCCTAAAAAACCGTTCAGCGATAAAAAAATTTCCGAGATTCTGAAAACATCGGATATCACCATCGCCAGGCGCACGGTTGCTAAATACCGGGAGATGATGGGCATTCTCCCTTCAAGCAAACGTAAACAATTTTAAGGAGGCAAAAAAACTATGCAGACATCGGTCACATTCAAAAACATCGAATCCTCCGAACACCTGAAATCGTATGTGAAAAAAAAGCTGGACAAGCTGGACAAACTGCTCGATAACCCGGCTGAGGCCGCTGTGGTGCTTTCCGTGGAGAAAATCAACCATATCGCTGAAATCAAGCTGACCGGTGACAGGCTCAACATCAACTGCCGCGAAAAAACGGGCGATATGTATTCGTCCATTGACATGGCCTTGGATAAACTGGAAAAACAGATCAAAAAAAGTAAACAAAAGATCAAAAACCACCGGCAGGGGTCCCGCTCGGAGCAGCGGGAAAGGCTGGCGATGACCCAAATGGACGCCCAGGCCCCTTCCGAGGAAGAAGGGAATCATCCGATTATCATTCAAAATATCGAATACAAGCCCATGGATGTGGAGGAGGCGAGCATGCAGATGGATTTGATTCCGGACAGTTTCCTTGTTTTTACCAACTCTCGGACAAACAGGGTAAACGTCCTTTACCGGCGCAAGGACGGGGAACTGGGGTTGATTCAACCCCTCAGCTGAGGCCCTCAATCCTTTGCCGCGGCCAATGCCGCAACCAAAACCCTCAGGCGGAGCCGACGATAAACCGATATGAAAATTCTCGATTTTTTACGCAAGGAAACCATCATTTCCGAACTCAAAGCCACGGACAAAAAAGGCGTGCTGGAGGAACTGACCCTTCCGGTCGCCAGCATCACCCATGTCAACCATAAGGAACTCATCAGCGTCCTCATGGAAAGGGAGCACCTAGGAAGCACGGGCATCGGTAGCGGCATCGGCATTCCCCACGGCAAGCTCAAGGGACTGGCCGCCCTGGTGCTGGGGATCGGTTTGAGCCGAAGGGGGATTAACTTTGAGGCGATCGACGGCAAACCGACCCACATTTTCTTCCTGCTGCTGACGCCCGAAAATTCAACCGGGCTGCATTTAAAACTGCTCGCCCGCATATCCAAGGTGTTAAAGGAGGAAGCGTTCCGGGAACGGCTTTTGAACGCAACGGATGCCGAAGCGGTTATCCATGCCATTAAAGAGGTGGACGAGGAGTTTTAGGGAAAATCCTGCAGCCGATGAAGAAGCTTCAGATTATCATCATCACCGGTCTTTCCGGATCAGGAAAGAGCATTGCGGTCGCTGCCTTGGAAGACGCCGGTTTTTATTGCGTCGACAACATGCCCGTGGAGCTTCTTCCGAAATTCCTCGAGCTGCCGATACAGGGGGATACCGACATCAAGGGACTGGCCTTTGTGATGGATCTGCGTGAAAAAAGCCTTCTCTCCAGCTGGCCCGATGTGTTTGAAAAACTCCGCCAGAACGGTTATCATTTTGAAATCCTTTTTCTTGAAGCGGATGAAACCGCGTTGCTGAAGCGCTACAGCCAGACCCGCCGGCACCACCCCCTCTCCCAGGATAAAACCCTTCTGGAAGGAATCCGGGAGGAAAAAAAACGCCTCGCGCCCTTAAAGGCGGCGGCCTCGCGGATTATCGATACCACGGCCTACACGATTCACGATTTAAAATCCGTCATCTTCAATATTGCGCAAAACAGCATCCAATCCGCCCCCATGCGGACCCACATCACCTCGTTCGGGTTCAAGCACGGCATTCCGCCCGAGGCCGACCTGATCATGGATGTGCGGTTCATGACCAACCCGTATTTTATTCCAGAGCTGAAGGCCTTAGACGGCAAAGATCCGCAGGTCAAAACGTTTGTTTTAAACATCCCGAAAACGCAAACGTTTCTACACAAATTTTTTGATCTGATGGACTTTCTCATTCCCCTCTATGAAAAGGAGGGCAAGGCATACCTGACCATCGCCATCGGCTGCACGGGCGGCCAGCACCGTAGCGTGGTCATTGCGGATGCCGCATACGATCATATTCGAAAACCGGGGCGCCCGGTCAGCATCACCCACCGGGACATTGACATCAACATTTAACAACCAGGAAAATGTTTTATGATTGGCATCGTCGTCGTCACCCATGGAAAACTGGGAGAGGTTTTAATTGAGACCGCTGAAATCATATTCAACGAAAAACCGAAATCCGTGGCAGCGGTCTCCATTGACCTGAATCAGGACGTTGAAAAATTAAGGCAGAACCTAAACAAGGGAATAAAAACCGTCGACAGCAACAAGGGGATATTGATTCTGACGGATATGTTCGGCGGGACTCCGTCCAACCTGAGCTATTCCTTTCTTGAGGAGGGGCGGATCGAGGTGGTATCCGGGGTCAACCTGCCCGTACTGATCAAGGCGATCAACCTGCGGGAAAAGGATCTGGATCTTCACCAGATCGCAAAAACCGTCGAAGCATACGGCAAAAAAAGCATCTCCCTTGCCAGTGATATTCTCAAAGGAAATAAACGCGGATAAATGGAAACCCTGACGATCGCTGCCATGTCGGAAAAGGATATCGGACCGGTGGTCGACATCGAGCAGGTGTCCTTTTTAAAACCCTGGGGCGCACTGTCGTTCTTATCGGAGCTCTCCTGCGAAAACGCACGCAGCCTGATTCTAAAAACCAACGGCTCCGCGAAAGGCCATCGGGTTGTTGCATATCTCTGTTTTCGTGTTATGATGGACACGATTCACATACTGAAAATCGCCGTAAAACCTGAAAACCGCCGACAAGGGATTGCCTACCGGTTTTTAACAAACTGTCTGGATTCATACATAAGGCGTGAAATCAACGCCGCTTTCCTTGAGGTGCGGCAGTCAAACACCGCGGGCATGAGGCTTTATCAGAAACTCGGTTTTCACATCATCGGAAAACGGCCCGGCTATTATACCGATACCTGGGAGGACGCGATCCTCATGCAAAAAAACTTTGAAAGGAGATTTTAACAATGCCGATTCGAATTGCCATCAACGGAATGGGAAGGATTGGAAGACTGGTGTTCCGTGAAGCCTTAACACGCAAGAACCTTGACATCACTGCGGTCAATGATCTGATGGATCCGGGGACGATTGCGCACCTGCTGACCTACGATTCTGTTCACGAAAAACTGAAAATTCCGGTTGTGCCGAAGGAAAAAGCGATCGAGGTCGAGGGGAAGTCCATCGCTGTTTTTTCAGAAAAGGATCCGGCGGCGCTTCCCTGGAAGGACTGCGGCGTGGATATCGTGGCGGAATGCACCGGGCTTTTCAGGGACCGGGAAAAGGCCGGAAAGCATCTTACCGCAGGCGCCAAAAAGGTGATCATCTCCGCGCCGGCCAAAAATCCGGACATCACCCTGGTCTTGGGGGTCAACGCCGACCGCTACGATCCGGCCAGCCACCACATCATATCCAACGCCTCCTGCACCACCAACTGCCTGGCGCCTTTGGCCAAGGTGATCCACGAGGCGTTCGGTATCGTCTGCGGCCTGATGACCACGATTCATTCCTATACCAGCGACCAGCGGCTGCTGGACGCCCCGCATAAGGACCTTCGAAGGGCCAGAGCGGCCGGGCTGTCCATGGTTCCGACGACCACCGGCGCCGCCATCGCGGTCGGGCTGGTCCTGCCGGAGCTGAACGGAAAGCTCAACGGCATCTCCATCCGCGTGCCCACGCCCAACGTATCCATTGTGGACCTGGTCGCCACCGTCAAAAAAACCGGGCTCACCGCGGCCGATGTGAACAACGCGCTGAAGGAGGCTTCCGAAAACGCGCTTTCCGGAATCCTCGGCTACAGTGAGCTTCCTCTGGTCTCCAAGGATTTCAACGGCTGCACCCTGTCCTCCATCGTGGATGCGCCCAACACCTACGTCATCGAAAACATGGTGAAGGTGCTGTCCTGGTACGACAATGAGGCCGGTTATTCGGCACGGATGGTGGATATCATGGAAATGGTGGGAAAACGGCTTTAATGAATCAATCGTAAAAAGTCAACCCAACAATACCGGGAGATTCAAATGAAAGACCGCATCCCGCTGATTGCGGGCAACTGGAAAATGAATAAGACGGTTCCGGAATCCATGGAAACCGTCAAGACCCTTGTAACCCTGGCGGCGGACGTTCAGGGCGTCGACATGCTGATCGCACCCCCCTTCACCTCCCTGTGGGCCGTAGGCGAGGCCCTGAAAAACACCAAAATCGCCCTCGGCGCCCAGGACCTGTTCTGGGAAAGCCAGGGAGCGTTCACCGGGCAGATATCGGCCGCCATGCTGAAATCCTGCGGTTGCAGCCATGTGATCATCGGTCATTCGGAACGAAGGCAGTTTTTCGGCGAAACGAATGAAACCGTAAACAAAAAACTAAAGGCCGCTATGGAGGCCGGTCTGATTCCCATCCTGTGCATCGGGGAAACCGAAGCGGAGCGCGAGGATCAAAAAACCTTTTCCGTGCTTGACAAACAGCTGACCGAGGGGGTACAAGGGCTGACCCTGAAGGGTGACCGCCCCCCGGTGATCGCCTATGAACCGGTCTGGGCGATCGGGACCGGAAAAACCGCCCTTCCGGAACAGGTGCAGGAGGTGCACGCCTATCTGCGCGGCCTGCTTGAAAAAATATTCGGAAATTCGCTTGCAAAAGCGATTCGAATCCTGTATGGGGGTAGCGTAAAACCGGACAATACGTCCGAGCTGATGGCATTGCCGGATGTGGACGGCGCCCTTGTGGGGGGGGCGAGCCTGAAGCCTGAAACCTTTAACAAAATTATCAATTTTTAATTTTAACGCGAACCTGAACATTATGACGGTATTTATTGTAATTATTCATATCATCGTTTGCATCGCCCTGATCCTGATTGTTCTTCTGCAGACCGGCAAGGGCGCGGATATGGGCGCGGTGTTCGGCAGCGCAAGCAGCCAGACCCTGTTCGGGAGCACCGGGGCCACCACGTTTCTCGGCAAATTAACCACGGTGGCGGCGATTATCTTCATGCTGACCTCTTTAAGCCTGGCGTATATATCCGCGAAGGGCGGCGGCGGCGAGGGTTCCGTTGTATCCGATGTAAAACCGGCGGCCCAGCAAACCCAGCCTGCGGTCCCGCCTCAGACGCCGACAGCCCCGGTTCAGGATCAGGCCCCGGCGCCGGCGGAAACCCCTCAACCGCCGGCAACCCCGCCGCAATCGCAATAAGGCTTTGAATATAGGGTTTTTGCCGAAGTGGTGGAATTTGGTAGACACGCTATCTTGAGGGGGTAGTGGGTTATGCCCGTGCCGGTTCAAGTCCGGCCTTCGGCACCAAAATCTAATAACAGAAAAAGGGGGTATTTTTGATAAATACCCCCTTTTTCTGTTGGCCTTCAGACCACCCAGACGGTAAACCGCTTTCCGCCATAAACCACCTTGTGACCGACCCGACCCATAAAAAAGGCCTCAACCTTGGAGAGCCCCCGCCGCCCGACTACAATGGTGCCGTAGCCGCCGGACTCCGCCTCCCTGATGATGGCCTCGGATCGGCTGTAAACGCCGGAAACGATCTTTTCAAATATTTTTTCAGATTCAAACCCGAAGGCCGTCAGTATTTCTCTGACATTCTGAAACAGTCCCGCCACTTTCAGTTTAAAACCTTCCATGCAGGTATCCGGCATCTGAACATCAGGATGTTGCGGCCGCTTATGGCCAGGCGGTTCAAAATCGATCGCCCCCAATCCCAAAATCGCGTGAAAAACGCAAACCTCATACCCCTGACCACCCAATAGGGAACCCGCGAACTGAACCGCTTTCATCGAAAAAGGCGAGGCATCCACGGCCAACAAAATCTTTTTGACCGGAGGGGCCGGTCCCACGATAAGAACCGGAATAAATGTCAAAGACGCGAGCAGTTTGACGGCAACGCTCCCGAGTATGATACTGCTCAGCCGACCCATTCCCCGCCTGCCCAGAACAACCGCGCTGTAACCGTTTCCCGCTTCATCGATGATGTCCCGAGCCACCCCTTTTTCCATACAATGAAGTTGGGTTTCAATGCAGCGTTCCGGAAATCCGCCTGCAATCAAAAATTTTTTTGCCCGCTCCAGAAACCCCTTAATTTTTATCTTCTGCTTCGTCTCACGGGTTTTCAATTCCTGGACAACCCTTACGCAGCTCGAATCCTTCCCCAACTCTCGATAGGTTTCCGACATTCCGTTGAAAACATGAAACAGCACGATCCGCGTATGTTTATCAACGGGCATAAAATCCTTTACATAGTTCACCGTTTGTATGGATCGCCTGGAGCCGTCCACCAATACCAGAATTTTTTTATAAACCGCCATACCCTCTCCCTTCAGAACCCACCTGGATCAAGCCTTATTCTAAGGATGCGGTAAATGTAACCGGATTGCCGGTCATTTAAAAACAGGGACGGTTATTATGGAATTTTCCGTGCCGAAGATGTTCCGGCATCTGTTGGGATTCTCCCTATCCGGCAGCCATTTGCCGTCGACGTGAAACTTGTATTCATAGCGTCCTGGAGGAAGCATGATTATTTTTTCCCACAGACCCTGCGGGTTCGGATTCATGGGATGCCTATCCGCTTCCCAGTTGTTGAAATCGCCGACCAGGCAGACCTGTTTTGCATCCTTTGCGCAAAAGTGAAATTTAATCCGCTTTTTTCCCTTATTCGTGTCCACCATTTTGAAACCTCCTCATGGATCCTCCTCGATCATTCTCTCGCCATTAAGCGACGGTAAATCGCTTTTCAAAAAACAGGTCCGTTGTCCGCGCAGTGCCGTTCAAACCCCTGTTCGATCTGTTTTTCTGCCGACCCATCACCCCCGAGTCCAGAATCGCGTCGATTTCCCGGGGGCTTTTTTGAAGCACCTTTTCAAGTATCACGCGGTTGTCCGCACCCAGATCGGGGGCGGCGCCTCTGATTTTTACCGAGCTGTTCATGGTTTTAAGCGCCGGTCCGAAAATCTGAATCATTCCCGCACCCGGTTGCTCAAGGTCCACGACCATGTTTCGAGCGGCCAGATGAGGATGCTGAAGCATCTGTTTTACGTCATTCACCGGGGCCGCAGGAACCCCTTTGGCAGATAGCTTTTGCAGGAGAACATCGGTCGTATGGTTTTGGGTCCATCTTTCGATCAGTTGCTTCAGCGCGGGCGCATTCTGGTTCCTGACGTCAGGATCGGAAAAACGCCGGTCCTTTGAAAGCTCCGGCTGATCCATAGCGTCACACAATCCCTTAAACGGCTTTTTCCCTAAACAAATAATGAAAATATGGCCGTCTAAAGTGGTAAAGGTGTCAAACGGGGTTGCGTAGGGATAACGATTCCCTTTTGTTTCCAAGGCGTTGTCGGTTCCGTTGAAATCCATAAATCTCCCTTCCAAAAACTGAATCGCCACATCCAGCTTGGAAATGTCCAGATACTCCCCTTCTCCTGTTTTTTCACGGGCAAACAGCGCGGCGCAGATGCCGAAAGCCGCGTAAACGGCGCTGCACAGATCGATAATCAGCGTGTCGGCGCTCAAAAGCGGGCCTTTGGCGTAACCGGCCGCATTCATCAGTCCGCTGACCGCCTGAATAATCGCATCGTAGTCGGGTTGAGACGCCAGAGGACCGTATTGGCCATATCCTGAGATGGCGCACATCACCAGCTTTGGATTAATCTTTTTGAGTTGCGCATAGCTTAAACCGAGTCTTTCCATCACCCCCGGCCGGAGGTTCTCCACCAGCACATCGGACTTGAAAACCAGCTCTTTAAAAAGCGAAACCCCTCCATGCTGTTTGAGGTCCAGTGTGATTCCCCTTTTGCCGCGGTTTAACGCCACAAAAGGAACGGACTGATCGCCTTTGTACGGCGGAAAAAGGCGCGCCGCGTCTCCGGATCCCGGCTTCTCGACCTTGATCACCTCCGCTCCCAGGTCACAGAGAAAAAAGGTGCAGCGGGGGCCTGCGACGCCTGTCGTCAAATCAATCACCTTGACGCCTTCCAGCATGGACCTCATGGTATTTCCTCCATCTTATCTTAAATGAAATGCGTTCCTTGAAACCAGTATATGCAATCAGGATGCCAAAGGAAGGCGTTGCATGATTTCCAGACCACGATGCGGAAGGCTTGACCCCGGCTCGAAAACCCGGGAGAACGATTTTTTTTGTTTTATGAGAGGCGAACCTAAGCCGCCGGTATTGTGAACGGACGCGGCGGTTTTTCTTCCAAGCGTCAGTATTTTTTACAACCTGTAAAAAATTGAAAGGCCGGCCGACACCGCTGACGCGGCGATGGGTCTGTTACTGAAGGATGTTGTTCTGTTTCAGACGATAGGTATACAGGCAGACCGCGATGCCGATGCCGTAGCCGATGATCAGCCGGATCACTCCCTGTCCGGAAATGATCTGGGCGAACCCGCCGGTTGCGACAATCAATGCCAACGTATTGATGCCGCTGGCAACGAGCATGACGGCAAAAATATAAAAGGCGATTTTTTTAAGCATGAACAATGATACCGCCCCGGCCAGGTTGGCAAACGGTAAAATCCCCCACAAGGAGGCCTGGTTCAGAACAGCAAGCTGCGCCGATGACAATGTAACCGCTCCGGTCTGAAGGCGAAACCAGACCATCAGGTTCATGGTTCCGGCAAACAGGTAAAAGGCGGAGATCAGCCAGACGCCGAACGGCCGCTTTGCCTGCCGATGTGCCGATGCTGGACCTGCCAAGAAGACTCCTTTCCCCGAGGACGATCCCTCAGGGTCGGCCCGGTTCAATGATGGCGCAAAATACGCGGCCCGGCATGGGGTTTACCCCTTAACTCCGGATTCAAGCACGCCGCGGGCGGTTTCCAGAATGCCGTCCGGAAAACCGATGATGTTGAATGTCCCCAGAAAACCGAATACCCAGACCACGACCAGGGAGAGTATCCAGAGGATAAACCCGTACTTGATGAAATCAATCGGTTCAATCGCCCGTTTTCCAGTATCCGGATACGTGCCCAGCCCATAAACAATGGCGTTGTTAGGGGTACCGACGATCAGAAAATGGGCAAAGGAGGTGGCGAAGGCGACGGCCATGCCCGAAGCCCAGGGTTCGGCCGCCATATTGGACATGATGCCCATGGGGATGACGATGGGACCGATCAGCGCGGTGGTCCCGGCATCCGACATGAAGTTGGTCATCAGGCCGGAAAAGGAGGACAGGCCGACCCACAGCCCGAACCCCTGGCTCATTCCCGCCTGGCTTAAAATGCCGATCACGCTCTGGGCCAGCCACAAGGCGGTCCCGCTTTCCTGCAGCAGCGCGCCCATGGTGAGGGCGCCGCAGTACATAAACCAGGCATCCCAGGAAATCCCGTTGAGTATTTTATTCCAACTGGTGGTTTTAAAAACCACGGGAATGATCAAGGCAAGAAGCGCGGGGCCGCCCAGACCGAGCTCTTCCCCGCCGAAGATCCACAAAAACAGGATGGCCAGAAGCATGGCAAAGGTAACATATTCCGGATAGGTCATGTTTCCCATCCTTCGGGTTTCATCGGTAATGGCGCTGAGCCCGGGGGTCAGGTCTCGGTTTCTGATTCTTTTGGAAAACAGAACCAGCATGTAGACGGCGACCATAATTCCGAGAAACGGAACAATGGGAAACCCGTATTTCATCCAGGTGAAAAAATCCATGGGAACGCCGTAATCATCCCAGAACCCCATCATGATGACGTTCCGGCCGCCGGCCGCCGGCGACCCGATGCCACCCACGTTTAATGCGAAGCACAGGGTAAACAACAAAAATTTTGCCAGGGCCGGATCATGTTCGATCCTTCCCGCCGGGCTGTTGGCCTGCACCACGCCGAAATAAACCGCCATCATGACGGGGGTCATGAACGCGCACATGGCGTGAGCGGAAATGAACGAGCCGAGGACG
>CAZFWD010000090.1:0-16410 GCA_964522535.1 uncultured Desulfonema sp. | reverse complement strand
CTTTTAAAAAATGAAAAAGAGGTCTTTCACGCGCAGTTGCAAGGAAAGCCGATGCCGTTGACAACCGCCAACATGTTTAAACTGATGCTGCGCCACCCGGTTATTCCACATCTCACCAAACCCCGGATTTTTATGGAAGCCGCTCGACTCTATTTTCAGAAAAAAATGACCTATCATTCAAAGCCCGATCCCATCAGCCCGATGACCATCAAGCGCATAAGGCCCCGATGATGACCAAACCGAGCCCGAGTGCGTATCTTCTCAAAGCTCGAAGACAAGCCTATATATCGAACCGCTTCAGTACAAAAGAAAAGCAAAACACCGGAAAAACCGTTAGGAGAAATATTTCGTCAGGTAAAAGACATAGATCCCGGAAAACAACCCCTGGGCCGTTCCCCAGGCGATGTCAATGACGGTGATGGCCACCGGGTAGCCCTTGACAAACGATAGATTGGTCAGGTCATAGGTGCAGTAGAGCACAAAACCGGCGAACATGCCCACGCCTATGGCGGTCCCCAGCGAATTCTGCACAAGAAGCCCCAATGATACGAAAACCGCAAGCCCAAGGGCGATAATGATCTGAGTCGAAAGGCCCACAGGCAAATTGAACACGATTCGGCCGTCTTCAATGGCGGCCAGGTAACTCATGTGTTTATAATAGAGCGACCGGGCGATCACAGACAGCCAGAGCAGATCAAGAACGACAAAGATAACGACGGATAAGCCCGCAACTTTTAAAAATGAGGATGACAGAAAATAGTTCATCGCGCCCTCCTTGAAAATGGGTCAAGTCAAATGGGGTCAAATCTCCGTTTGGCTCTTATTCATCATGCACTGCAATTTCTCTACACGCTTTTTGAGTTTGTGATCCGCTTGCATTCTTAAGGTCGTGTTCCGCCCTTTTTATGAGTGTTGTAAAGCAAAGGTCGTTTTGAACCCATGGGGTCGGCGGGTTTTACCTGAGCGTCCCCCCCCCGTCTTTTTTTAATGAAACAGATTTCTATTTAAGCGCTTCCAGCACCTCTTCGATATCGGGTATCTGGGGAATTTCATACACCCAGACTTTCTGAATCACCCCTTTCTCATCCACCAGGACATTCGCCCGGCCGGAGATTCCGGCTTTCTCAATAAACAGGTCATATTTTTTTGCGACTTCCCCATGGGGCCAGAAATCAGACAGCAGATCCGTGTCTTCGATGTCGATATAATCCGCCCATTCCTTTTTGCAGAACGTGCTGTCCACGCTGATCCCCAGGGCTACGGTATTGAGCTTGTCCAGTTCAGCCTTTTTGATATCCAATGATTTCATCTGCACCTCGCACACCTTGGTCCAGGCCAGAGGGTGAAAGGAAAGCAGCACTTTTTTCCCTTTCAACGACGACAGGGAAATTTCCTCGCTGTGCTGGTTTTTCAATGTGAAATCCAGTGCCTTGTCTCCGGGTTTTAATTTGATGTCTCGCATGAATCCTCCTCATTTTTATATTCGGTTAGAAAGCGACATCAGCTGAGGTACTGTGTATAAGCCTGCAGAAGCTGATCAAGATGCTTCTTCTCTGCCTCGGCAAGCGTGATAAACGCGCGCTCGGTTGCCCCGCCTACGGCACGACCCACCTGGATATAGCGGTCATGCGCGTTTGCTTCCATGGTCGCCGCAAATTCGAGCACGTCGGCAATTTTATGGGTACGGGACCATTCGAGGGCTTCGTTGCGGTTAATACCCCCTTCCATTAGCTGTTCGACGCCCTTTGCGGCGGCTTGCATATCCCGGCCGCCCAGGTCCTGATACAATTGGGCCAGCAGGTCGCGATGGTGCGCTTCATCTGCCGCGAAACCGTCAAACATCTCCTTCACCTGGAAAAACTGACCACCGAGCTCCTGATAGAATGCGCGTGCGCCTTCTTCCATAACCCAGGCCAGGGCAACATACTCCTCTGGTTTCCTTGCGGCGTCAAATACCAGCATGCCCGCTTCGGGGGCGCCACTGGCGACCAACCCCTTCCAGTCCAGGGTTCCGCCGATGTTATTGGCCTGTCCAAAGCCCGCCTGAATGAGCAACGCCGTCGCATTACCGGCACGGGCTCCTGAGCGACAATAAACCAGTGTCGGTTTGTCTTTGTCGATTTCATCCATCCGCTGAGGTAATTCACCCAGCGGAATGAGTTTGGCGCCCGGAATATGTTCGGTGGTGTACTCTTCGGGTTGACGCACGTCGATCAGGTTATACGCATCTAACCGGTGAGTTTGGAAGTACTGCTTTGCCGTCTCCATTGACCATTTGGGAACGGGTTTAAATAAAGAGCGAAACATGGTGATCTCCTATTAAAGCACGAATAACGGATAAAAACCGGCTTGCGATGATTTGATTTATCTCAGAAATTGGCTTGTATGTCAATTTTTAAGGGTTTGGGGCTTCCCCAAAAATGCGTTTCTGTTGACATTTCAATAAAATAAGATTTAGAGTCTGAAAAAAAATGGGGAAATGGGTTTTTACATCACAACGTATAATTATTGTTGGACGTTTGAACGTTGCCGGGAACGAGTGATAAGGATTGAGCATTTATGAGTAAAACATTCGACCAAGGCAAAGATGAAGTTGCGAAGCTTTGTCATTACTTCGCCACTAACCGTCAGTCCTTCCTCGCCATTGGCGTCAAAGAAGCCCACGTCCGTCAATCTCTCATAGACCCTTTTTTCGAGGCCCTAGGCTGGGATATGCGCAACACCGCCATGACCGCACCCCAGTATCGCGAAGTCATTACCGAAGACAGTCTGGATGTGGAAGGCTCGCAAAAGGCGCCCGACTATACCTTCCGCGTCGGCACATTGCCGAAGTTCTACGTCGAGGCCAAAAAGTGCGGCGTTAATATCAGCGCCGACCCCTCGCCGGCCTATCAACTTCGCCGTTACGGCTTCAGTGCCAAACTTGCCCTGTCTATCCTGACCGACTTCGATGAACTGAGCGTGTACGATTGCACCTCTCGCCCGCGTCCCAACGACAAGGCCAGCCATGCCCGTATCCAGTATTTCGGGTTCGCAGAGTATCCTGACCGCTGGCGGGATATTTGGGACGTGTTCTCACGCGAGGCTGTCTGGTCCGGGATGTTCGACCAGTATGCCGCCTCCAAACGCAAGCGAGGCACCTCCGAGGTTGATAGCGAGTTTTTGAATGATATCGAAGGCTGGCGCGAAGGACTGGCGCGAAACCTCGCTCTGCGCAACAGCGATTTATCGGCGGACGACCTCAACGCCGCCGTTCAACGGATCATTGACCGGATCATCTTTCTGCGGATGGCCGAAGATCGCGGGTTGGAGTCTTACGGGCAACTGCTCAAACTCTCAGCGCAGCCGGACATTTACAACCGTTTTATCAACGGATTGTGCCGTAAGGCCGATCAAAAATACAATTCCGGCTTATTCCACTTTCAAAAAGAACCCGGCGTCTCTGAGGCTCCGGACACGCTCACGCCCCGTCTATCAGTGGACGACAAAACCCTCAAAACCATTCTCCAAAGCCTCTACTTCGAGCACGGTTGCCCTTACCACTTCGGCGCCCTGCCCGTGGAAATTCTGGGTACGGTGTATGAACGCTTTTTGGGAAAGGTCATTCGCCTGACTGCCGGACATCAGGCGAAAGTCGAGGAAAAACCCGAAGTGCGCAAGGCCGGCGGTGTCTACTACACCCCGGCATATATCGTGAATTACATCGTCCACAACACCATCGGCAAACAGATTGAAGGCAAAAGTCCCGCCAATCTCGCCGGCGGCAAAACAGCGCCCCCCTTCCGTGTACTTGACATGGCCTGCGGCAGCGGCTCCTTCCTCCTCGGCGCCTATCAGTTTCTGCTCGACCATTGCCTGAAATGGTATCAGGCCAACCCCTCTAAAAAATACGCCAAAGCCGTCTATCAGAACGCCAAAGGTGAAACCCGTCTCACCATTGCAGAACGCAAACGTATTCTGACCACCCACATCTACGGCGTCGATATCGACCAACAGGCCGTTGAAACCACCAAGCTCTCGTTGCTGCTGAAAGCCCTCGAAGGCGAAAATGACGCCTCCCTTTCCCGGCAGATGACACTCTTTCAGGAGCGCGCCTTACCGAATCTATCGGATAATATAAAGTGCGGAAATTCCCTTATTGCCTCCGACTTTTCCATGCTTCCCGATGACCTCGTCCGCGTCAGAGCCTTCGATTGGCCTTCACAGTTCCCCGACGCCATGAAAGCTGGGGGGTTTGATGCGGTAATTGGTAATCCACCGTATGGTCGCTTACTAGACGAAGTTGGTGAGAATTATGTCACAGAGCGTTGCAAAGCCTTCAGCGGAACGTTTGATGTTTATGTCGCTTTCATCGAATGCGCAATACATTCCATCAAGTCCGGCGGCCGTATCTCTTTCATCGTACCTTCTGCTTGGCTAGGTGGGCCTGCCTACAGGCCACTTCGTCTCCGTATGCTTGAATTTAAAATCGATGAAATTATCGCTCTACCATTTGATGTTTTTGCTGATGCCTACATTGATACAGCAATTTTTTTACTGGTAAAGGAGCAACGCACCGATCAACATTCTGTTCGCTGCTTCAGTTATCACAAAAAAGCAAAGTTGGCCACCATTGCAATCGATGCTAAAGATTTTGATTTGGTTCCATTGTCAGTGTGGGAAAAATCTCCTGACACGAAGTTCGTTCTTTCTTTCAGACTTGCAAATTTGATTGCGCATTTGTTTAAAACTGTACCTACAAGAATTAGCGACTATGCTGAGATGAAACGAGGAGTACTGTTCGACAAGAAACTTCTAACTTCCGAAAAAGCTAACAACAAATCACACCCATATTTTGAAGGTGATGTTTATCGATACGACTTGAACTTTTCGGCTCCAAACTGGGTAGAGTATGGACCTAAAATGCGGGAATGGCCGAAGGAATTTAGATGGTTTGAAGGTCGTCGCTTATTGATGCGGAGACTTGTGAATCGTCAACGGCGACTCATGAGTGTTTTGGCAGAAGAAACGTTCATCACGAACAAAAACCTTTACTCAATTCTTGCTCGGAATGAAGCTGAATCTGCATTTGAAGGGCACGGCGCCTATTTCCTGCTTGGCATCTTAAATAGCCGTCTTTTGTCAGTGCTATACCTGACTCAACTTCAACAGGCAACGAAAGACGATTTTCCGCAAGTCACCATTTCAGATGTTCTTCGCCTGCCTTTACCAAGGCCGAGCGACAGCATGTTGAAACGAATTTCTGAACTCGCTGAAAAGGCTATGACTTTGGTGCCCAAACTGCGAGATGCGAAGACAGATGCCGAGCGGGTTACGCTCCAGAATGCCGTCATGACGACCGACGCGGAGATCGACCGCCTGGTGTACGAACGAACAAGGATAGATCGTGTGAGTAAAACGAACCACGATCTTATCCGGTAGTTGAACAAGCCCGCACGAGTTATATGAAAATATCTTTTTTTAGGAACAAAGAAGGGATGGCGTTGTAGGGATGTGTGGTTGTTTCAGGGCGCACGAAGGCATTAACCTGTAAACAGGTTTCAAAAAATCAAGGTTTATCATAAAAACAGCTTCCTCCTGTTTTGGATGCACGGCCGCCCTAGCCGATACGAAGTTTTATCCGGGATTCCATGCCGCGCAACGAAAGCCCAGGATAACCATTGGAGAATTGCAGCATGGGCACTTAAAAGCCGGCCTTGGGCGGCGGGTTACGGTTTTGAGCCGGACGTGTAAAATCAATTGCACCAGTTGCAGCAGTTTTTTTGCATTGCCGTGAAGAAATCCAAAATCGCGCACCCTTCGAAATCCTTTGGGGAGAACATGTTGCAGAATGAGTTGCAGAAAGTCTTCGCCGTTGAGGGTGCGATAACCCGTTTTGCCGGTTTTGCTTTCCGTATACCTGAACGTAACCCGGCCGTTTTGATTGGCGGTGATATTTTTTTCACTGATGACGCCTCGGTATAAATACCTGGACAGGTATTGCAATACGGTGGTTCCTTTTCCTACGCGATCACAGTCAACAACCCATTTGGATGGCATTTTTGAAGGAATGGGAAACCCGTCATTTTTTAAGGCTTTTAAAAACCGGGCGCGAAAAACCCTGGCCAATGCATATTCACTGAACAGATACGTTCCTTTCTTCTTTTTCCATTGACGCCGGTGGTCATCAATGCCGCCGCCGGGAACCACCACATGGATATGGGGGTGAAAGTCAAGCCTTCGATTGTGCGTGTGCAAGACCATGGTCATACCGATTTGGGCGCCGAGATGCTTCTGATTTGAGCCGAAGTCTTTAAGCGTGCTCGAAACGCACAGGAAAAATAAGGAATATACCCGGCGTTGATGGCGCCAGGCCAATGATCTTAATTCATACGGCAGGGTAAACGTTGCCAGATAATACAGAACCGGCAGCAATTTGTCTGTCTGCCGATCAATCCACCGGCTGGCATCATAGTTCTGACATTTCGGGCAACTGCGGTGCCCGCAGGATAAGGGTCGCCATTCGGCATGCCCGCAGTCCAGGCACTGCACGTAGAGTTCGCCGGAATCCGGTGTCCGGCAACTGCAAATGGCATCCATCGCCTTGAGGTGTCCCGGCAGGACGGTATTGCCGTATTTTTTCATAAATGCATCACGATATTGAATGATAATAGGGGTCAGATCCATAATTACACCCTCCTGAAATCCACATGGAGGGTTTTGATCAGCGCATTAATGGTACTCAGGCTCTCTTTTTCCGCGATATCCGTGAGGTGGGTGTAACGCGCGGTTGTCGACGGGCTGGCATGGCCGAGCAGCGCCTGGATATGGCGAAGGCTCAGGCCGCGTTCAAGGAGATGTGTGGCGAAGCTGTGCCGAAGGGAGTGAATGGATACTTTTTTTTAATGCCGCATTCGGCCACCACCATTTTCATGGCCTTCTGAGCGCCGCCTCTGTCCATGTGGGTTGTGGCCCGTTGAATGGTTTCCGGTGAGCCGTTGGCATTGGGAAACAAGAAATACGGATGCCGATGTCTGCGCCAGAGTTCACGCAGCCCCTGTAATGTGAGATCCGGCAATGGGACCAGTCGGTCTTTATGTCCTTTGCCCCGGCGGACATGAACCCGTTGGCGTCCTTTGCCCCGGCGGACATGAACCCGTTGGCGTCCGGCATCAATATCGCCGACCTGAAGGGATAAGGTTTCTTCCAGGCGGAGCCCCAGGGAATAAGTGGTCAGCAAAAAGACACGATAGCGAAGCTTGCGGGTTTTTCCGATGATCTGTTCGATTTCGGCCGGGGTAAGAATATCCGGGATGGTGTGGATTTTCGGCGGTTTTATAATCTTAATCCAGTCCCAGTCCCGCTGGAGCACATGCCGCCAGAAAAATTGCAGGCCGTTTCGATCGATCTTGACGGTGCTCCAGGAATGGGTGTTCACCAGTTGTCCGAAATAGGTTTCCAGTTGTTCCGGCATCAATTGGTCAGGGCAGCAGTCAAAATGATCCCGGACGCGGCGGACGGCCCGGGAATAGGCATCAATGGTTTTCTGACTTTTGCCCTGAAGCTTGAGCAGTCTCAGGTGACGGTGATAAAGCGTGTTAAATCGGTTTACTTGTTCAGAATTCATGGTATACTCCTTTTATTTAGGGTGCCCGGAATTGGGCACGCATAAAAGGAGTTTACACCACTTTTAACTTTTTCGCCGCGTAGCGGCTTCGTTCAACTATACGGCCTGACGGAAGAGGAAATCAAAATCGTGGAAGGCGACCGTTGACGATGCCGACGCCCAACAACCGCATCAGCTCGGACGGGCAATTCCGCTGCGATCCATTGCCAGCCAGGTATGCGGGGCGTTAGCCGGCTAAAACAAGACTGGAAACTCCGTCGCCATGCACCACGACAACCTGCAACCCTGGCAGCACACCCACGCTTTCGGCCAAGACCGAAAACTGCCTGGTGAGACTCGTACCATTATCGTCATCGCCATAACGGCCACCATGACGGTTGTCGAAATAGCCGCGGGTATCATCTTCGGCTCGATGGCCCTGCTGGCCGATGGTCTGCATATGGCCTCGCATGCGGCTGCGCTGACAATCAACGCTTTCGCCTACATTTACGCCCGCCGCCAGGCCAACGACGCACAATACAGCTTTGGCACAGGAAAGGTCAACGCGCTGGGCGGTTTTACCGGCGCGTTATTACTGGCGATTTTTGCGCTGATGATGGCGTGGGAAAGCATCGACCGAATCATCATCCCCATCGAGATCGCATTCAATCAAGCCATCTTCGTCGCCATCCTCGGTTTGATTGTCAACGGGGTTTCGGTCTTCATCCTGGGCCGCCATCATGATCACGACCGTCACGAACATCATCGCCGAAACGACCACAACCTTAAGGTTGCATACCTTCACGTCCTGGCGGACGCCCTCACGTCGCTTCTTGCCATTTTTGCTCTGCTGGCGGCAAAATACCTTGGTCTGATCTGGATGGATCCGCTCATGGGGATTATCGGCGCCCTGTTGGTCTCGCAATGGTCCTTGGGGCTGTTGCGTACCTCCGCTGCAGTGCTGCTCGACAAACAAGGCCCCGAGCATATCCAAACAAAAATCAAACAATCAATCGAGGATGATGACAATCGGGTTGCCGATCTTCATCTTTGGTCGATTGGTCCGAATATTTATGGCGTGATTGTTTCGGTCGTGGCGAACAACCCTCAGTCGCCGGAATATTACAAAGAGTTGATTCCTTCAAATCTTGGTTTGGCGCACGTTACTGTCGAGGTCCACCAATACACCAAAGAATATACGGAACACGTGCGCTAACATACGCCGGATAATAAAATTATTTTTTACCATAAACGCGGCCTGCCCATTGTCCGGATTGGGTTTCATATCGGATAATAAACATACTCCCGTCATCGGTCTTGACCTTATAATACTCCACAACGGCCAAATCGGACGTTATACCACCTTCATACCGGACCGATACAGACAGGCGGTTCTTGACATTTGTTGTCTAAAATTTTAAATTTTGAATGAAGCGATTCACGTAAGATTAAAATTCCGGATTGAGAAAGGAGAGCGCCATGCAAGGGACCCATGAGCATCGCCATCTGCACGATCATGAGCACACCCATATGCACACCCATGAACATCGCCATGAAGACCAGGTTCATACCCATGAGCACACCCATGTTCATGAGCATGAACACATTCATGAACATTCTCATCCGCACACCCATGAAGATAACGTTCACAAACACGACCATGACCACCTCGGTGAGCACGGCCCCCATGATCATGAACATTCAGGCCATGAAGCCGAGGTCCATGACCATGCGCATTAGTCCACTTCCCATTTTCCAGGGTTCATGATCCTGTTGGGATCCAGAAAAGCCTTCACCCGCTTGATAAGCTGCGCGGTGGCGGGTTCCATGCGCGCAAGCGCCATCTGCTGGGCCGGCTTCTCCCCCTTCCAGATCATGCCGCCGAGATCCAGGGTGGCGCGGTTTGATTCTTCCAGGGCCATGCGCGTTTTTTCAATGTCTTCCTGGTCGGCCCGGTTAAAGGAATAGTTGAACCCGAACATCATACTGTTTCCGGCAAGCACCTGGTGCACATAGGAACAGACCATTTCGTATTTGTGCGCGATTTCAATACCCCTGCGCCAGGCCTGGGGCACCCGGTCAATGGGCAGTATGGCGCCGGTGTACTGAAAACCACCGCCCTTTCGAAAATCCGCGGCGAGCGCGGCCAGCGGCGGCACATCCAGAAAGCGTTTTTCCAGGGCCGGGTGGAGCTCTGAAACAAACGATATCCTGTCTTTTCCCTGAAAGCCTGCGAGCAAATCTTTGTAAGCCTTTTTCTTAAGCGCCAGTTCCTCTTTGAAATGGCCGGAAAGGATCAACACCAGAAAAGCATGGTTCATCCAGTCCGGCTTTTCCTGCATGATCAGAAAAAAATCCTCGGCCATGTCCAAATACATGATTTCGGCGATGGCCTCGGGAAGCAGATCGATGTCGTCGGTTTGAAACGCCATGACCTCCCGGAACCTCGGCTTGGGGAAAATCTTCAACGAAATCTTGGTGACGATTCCGGTGGTGCCGTACCAGCCCACAAACAGCCCGGCCAGATCCGGCAGGGGTCCGCGGGAAAACCATTTTCCGCCAAGGGCGCAGGAGCCGATGCGGGTGATCTCGCCCGTGGGAAGCACGACTTCCAGGCCGGCGATCATATCCGAGTTGATCCCGTAGCGGGGGGAGATATGGCCGTGCCCCTGAATCAGGGCGTTTGCCGCGACCGTGGCGGTGGGCGGGGCCTCCGGTGTGGAATGCTGAAAGCGCGGATGATGTGTTTTTAGATACTCCCTGAGCGCCCCCTGGGATACCCCTGCCTCGATCAGCGCATAGCGGTTGATTTCATCCACCTCAAGGATCCGGTCCATCCGCTTCATGTCCAGGACAATGCCGCCCCGATCCGGCACCACCAGACCGGACAGGGAGAGCCCGCCGCCCAGCGGGGTTATGGGGATTTGACGGCGGTTTGCAAGCCGAACAACCTGTTGAACCTCCTCGGGGGTTTTCGGAAGCACGACAAAATCGGCCCGGCCCGGCGGCTGGGCTCCGGAATCCCGAGAGTAGATCAAAAGCTCCGCCGAATGGTCCGAAACCCGGTCATTCCCGACGATACCGATTAATTCATCCTTTACGGTCATAACCCCTCCGGCATATTTTTTTAAAATCTCACAGGCAGGCGCCGGCCGCCAGTTCCGAAAGCTCGCGCACCTGAATGCGATCCTCCAGGTTTCCGGATTTGATCGCGGCCTCCAGCATCACCGTGCAAATGGGACAGGCGGTTACCAGCACCTGCGCGCCGGTATCCGCAGCCTCTTTTGCCCGCACCGAAGCCGATGTTTCCTCGCCGCTTGAGACCAGGTCGGTGAAAAAGTTGCCCCCACCTCCGCCGCAGCAGAGGCTGTCCGACCGGTTGCGCTTCATTTCCACCAGCTCAAGGCCGGGCAAAAGGCCGAGAATCGCGCGGGCCGTATCGTAGTCCTTGTTGTGGCGGCCCAGATAGCAGGGATCATGAAAGGTTACGCGAAGCCTTGGGGAAGCCGGTTTTTTGAGCAGGCCGGATGAAGGCAGACGCTCGGCCAGAAGATGGGTATAGTGCAACACCTCAAAACCGCCGCCTTGTTGCGGATAATGATTTTTTATGGCGTTGTAGCTGTGGGGGGAAAGGGTGACGATCTTTTTTACGCCCCTTTGCTGAAAGCTTTGCATATTCTTTTCAGCCAGATGCGCAAAAAGTTCGGCCTCCCCCAGCGCCCTTGCCTCGTTTCCGTCGGAGATCTCCTGCGGGCCCAGAATGCCGAAGGAAATCCCCAGCTTTTGAAAAACCAGGGCCACGCTGCGGGCGATTTCCATGCCCCGGCTGTCAAAGGAACCCACATCCCCCACATAAAAGAGGTATGCCTGGCCTGCGTAAAGCGGGACGCCCAGGGGCTTTGCCCAGTCTCCGCGTTTTTTTTGGGGGGCCTTGTAGGGATTTCCATGCTCAAAAATCCGGGTGAGGTAATTCCGAACCGCAGGCGGCACGCGTCCCTGCCGAATCATCTCTCCCTTGGCGGCGACAAAGGCCTCCAGAATGAGCTCCCGGAACTTGTCGAAAATGCAGTGTTCCACGCAGTTGCCGCAGGTGGCGCAGGAAAAAAAAATCTCCTGCAGCCGCGCGCAATTTTCGAGTTCGCCGGCAAGCCAGGCCCGAATCAGCCACATGCGGCCGCCCGGAGAAAAGGATTCAAACCGGTATTTCAGATACGCCGGGCAGTTGATACCTGAATAATCCGAGGGAAATTTGCAGAACCCGCAGCGAAAACACCGGTGAAGGATTTCCTCATGCTGCATGGTTTAGCCTTTCATTTCCTGGTTGTGTGACGTGTCATGATTTAGGTGATTTTTTAAGAATCGTTCCGCCGGCCCGTTTTTCGGCCCTGCGCTCAAACGCCGCCTGAAATCCGGGGGCATAATTCATGTAGGCGGGAACAGGATAGCGCAGCCCGGCCCGGTGGGTGGCTTCCAGGCCTTCCATCAGCGCATGGAGCCGGTTTGACGGGCAGGCAAACATGACCTCCGAATCCTGGGCCCCGCCCCAGACACGGTCGCCGTTTCCCAGCAGCGCCAGCTGGGGCTCGCCGGTTTTAACGGCCTTGACCACCCCTTCATGGCAGGACCCCATGCGTCCGGCCGAGGAAAAGAACAGGACCCCGCCCGTCACATACAGATATCCCTGAATCAAACGCATGGCCTGGGCCGGCAGGCAATACCCCATCACCACGTCCGGCACGACCTTTGTGCGGGACAGTGGGAAAATCACCAGCCCGCCGATGCCCTTCTCAAACCGGTACAGACAGGCCGCCAGCTTTTGGGAGGTCGCTTCGTCCTTCGCGTAAAGCCCCACATCAAAGGCCTTGCCCCATTTGACGATCTCTTCGGTCACCGGCTCCCATCCGTAAATGGACCGGGCCAGAAGGCAGTTCGTATCCTCCTCCCGGACCTCCATGGTCCAGCCATAGACCCGGGCCATTTTAAAGTTCTGGCAGACAAAGTTTTGTATATGCATGTCCACCGACGGCCGTTTGTAGGGAGATGGGCCCCGAGGCTTTTCCCAAAGCACCTGCACGGCCAGCGGAAATGTGGCCGGCCGAATATACCGCTCGATCTTTTCCCCGATCGCCTGATACCCTGTCAGGTCAGCATCCATGTGCCTTCAACCTCCCTTTTCAAAACAGCCCCCCGGCGCGGATGTCTTTGTCCCCGAAATCCGATTTCCTGGCGGCGAAAACGATAAAAACCCACCGTTGATGCTAATCGTATGTCAAGAGGCGAATGCCGTGTCAAGTTTTAAAACCCGCCGAACCACCAAGGGTTTAAAGCCGGCCTTCCCGGATTTAAAAAAGGGATGGGAGCTGATGCACGATACATTCGGCGTGCGCGCGGTCGTGGGCGATGGGAACCGCGCGGACACCCGAAAATACAGCAAGGAAGCAACCTTCACCCGGCTCGAAGCGATTCTTAAATCCATCGAGGCCGGGCGGGCGGCCCAAATCAGCGGCCTCTTTAAAATAATCTTTATTTGCCCGTTGTTAAGGGGTATAGTATGGGTCGCGCTCGCGGTGTTTTTCCGCCGCCGCCGGTTTGATCCAACCCTTTTAAACGAGAAGGAGATGATCATGCTAAACCTATCCTCAATTCTGGAGTCCAGCGCCAGGGAGTATCCGCATAAAGACGCCGTTGTGTTCAGGGATCGGCGGATTTCCTATGAAACCCTCAACGCGGCCGCCAACATCTTTGCCAATGCCCTGGCGGCGGCCGGCATTGAAAAAGGGGATAAGGTGGCCATCACCAGCCCCAACCTGCCCTACTTTCCCATTGTCTATTACGCCATTTTGAAGGCCGGCGCGGTGGTCGTTCCCTTAAACGTGCTGCTCAAAGACCGGGAAATCGCCTACCACCTGAAGGATTCCAACGCCAGGGCCTATTTCTGCTTTGAAGGCACCCCGGAGCTTCCCATGGCGGAATGGGGATATAAAGCCTTCAACCAGGTGAACACCTGCGAGCATTTCTGGATCATGCCGGCGGACCCGGAAGGCCCCTCGCCCATCAAAGGGGTCCAGACCTTAAAAGAGCTTTCAGAGGACATGCCCCCCTGGTTCGACACCGTGCCCACCGAACCCAACGACACGGCCGTCATCCTCTACACTTCCGGCACTACCGGCCTGCCCAAGGGCGCGGAGCTTTGCCACATCAACCTGATGATGAACGCCATGGTGGTCCGGGACCTTGCCCAGAGCCAGCCGGACGACTCCCAGCTGGTGACCCTGCCGCTGTTTCATTCCTTTGCCCAGACCGTACAGATGAACAGCGGCTTTCTATGCGGCCACAAGCTGGTTCTGCTTCCCCGGTTTGACGCGGACGAGGCCCTCAAAATCCTGGAACAGGAAGAAATCACCATCTTTGTGGGGGTCCCCACCATGTACTGGGGGCTTCTAAACTGCAAGGATGCGGACACCAGATACGATCTGAAAAAAATCGCCGCCAACCTGAGGCTGTGCTGCAGCGGCGGGGCCTCCCTGCCGCTGGAGGACCTTCAGCAGTTTGAAAAAAAATTCCAGGTCCCGATTCTTGAGGGATACGGGTTGTCGGAAACCTCGCCGGTCTGCACCTTCAACAGCCTAAGACGCGAACGCAAGCCCGGGTCCATCGGCACGCCGGTGTGGGGCATCGAGGCGATGATCGTGGATAAAGACGACACCCCCCTGGAACACGACGAGGTGGGTGAACTGGTGGTTCGCGGCCCCAACGTAATGAAGGGCTATTATAACCGGCCCGAGGAAACCGCCAAGGCGCTTCGAAACGGCTGGTTCTATACCGGGGACCTGGCCAAAATGGATGAAGAGGGGTACTTCTACATCGTGGACCGAGTGAAAGACATGATTATTCGGGGCGGGTTTAATGTCTATCCCCGTGAAATCGAAGAGGTCCTACTGACCCATCCCGCAGTGTCCATGGCCGCGGTCATCGGCGTGCCCCATGAATCCCACGGCGAGGAGGTCAAGGCGCTGGTGGTGTTGAAAGAAGGGGCCCAGGCCACCCCGGAGGAGATTGTCGAATGGTCCAAACAGCAGATGGCGGCCTATAAATACCCGAGGATCGTTGACATTCGAAAAGAACTGCCGATCAGCGCCACGGGAAAAATTCTAAAACGGGAACTCAGGACCGGCTGAAAACACCAAAAAAGACTGCGGCGGAAAACCCTTTCGTTTTTATTTCAAGGAGGACGGCATGAGAACCAGCAAACTTCGGCAAATCGCACTTATTCTTCTTCTGATGTTCATTCCGGCTTCATTTGCAAACGCGGACACCTACATCAAACAAACCCGCCGCACCGACCCGTTTACGGTCATGGGACAGACCCAGCCGGAAAAGATTGAAACGATCGTGACCTGGCTGGGAAAGGACCGGGCGCGGATCGACATGGGCACGGAAACCTCGATGATCGTTCTTCCTGAGAAAAAACGCCTGTATGTGCTGAACCACCAGGAACGCACCTATACAGAAATGCCGCTCAACGTGCAGGATGCGATAAACACGATGATGAAAGACGCGGGGGGTGAGGAAGCGAAAAGGGCCGCGGAAATGTACCAAAACATGGCCCAGGCCATGATGCAGGGCATGACGGTCAAGGTCACCCCGACCTCTGAAACCAAAAAAATCAAGAACTGGAATACCCGGAAATATATCATCGAAACGCGCATGCCCATGGCGGGAACATCCAAATCCGAGGCCTGGGCCACCGAGGACATCAAGGTCGACCCGCGTGTCTATTGGACGGCGGCCAACGCCTCCATGGCCGGCCAGCAGGGGTTCGACAAGGTGCTCCAGGAAATGCAGAAGGTGAAAGGGTTTATCGTTTTCCAGGAGACCCGAAGTCAGGCCATGGGCGCGGAACTCAAAGTAACGGAAGCGGTCGTTGAACTGGCCGAAAAGAGCGCGCCCTCGGGCGCTTTTGATATTCCTGCGGGCTATAAAAAAGCCGAGGGATTCATGCAGTAACAGGCTGCCATCACAATTTTAGCAGCGAACCGTTTTTGAAAAAACATGGATCACCACCACGCCGGCAATAATCAGCCCCATGCCGATGAGCGCAGGGGTATCGGGTACCTGTTTGTACAAAAACATTCCTACAAGGGTCACCAGGACGATCCCCAGTCCCGACCAAATCGCATAGGTGATCCCGACGGGAATGGTCCTTAGGGAGAGGGTCAAAAAATAGAAAGCCACTCCGTAACCGACGATAACGATGACACTCGGAATAAGCCTTGTGAATTCTTCCGATGCCTTTAAGGAACTGGTCGCCGCGACTTCAGCGACAATGGCGATGGCAAGGTAGATGTAAGTCATATTATTTATATTTTAAAATTCAAATGGTTAAACTCATAAACTTAAATTTTTACTTTATGTTTCGGCGTTCCATAAAAACGCTGACCAGGGCCTTAATAGTTGCGCCTAATCGTAACTCGCCCGGGTGGGCGCATCACTCAAAGTCGGCGCAATAAACGGCTGCCATACGGGATTTTTCCACGTGCCCAGAGTGGTGTGCATCTCCAGGTACTTTTTCGGTATGGGGTGGGTACCGACAACCACCTTGATGCCATAGCGTTTTTCAAGAAAGGCCTTGAAGGTATCGATATAGGGACAGGGGGGATACCCCAACACCAGGCCCGTGGCGAGATGGATCGCCTGCGCGCCGTTTTTCACCATCTCATCCCCTGCGTATTCAATGTTGCCGCCGGGGCAGCCGTCGCAGGTGGTAAAACCAACCAGCTCAAGCTCGGTGCCCGCGTATATGCTGAAGGCCCCTTCCCTGTTTC
>CAZFWD010000089.1:0-3517 GCA_964522535.1 uncultured Desulfonema sp. | reverse complement strand
CTGGTGAGGCACGACCCGGACCAGATAAGATTCGCCGCTGATATAGGATAAAACCCCGGAACTGTCCTGAAGCAGGGCCGCGCCCTTGCCGGATGGCCGTGACAGAACGCTTGAACCGAAAAAGCTGTGCCGGTATTGACCCCCCAGAAGATCCATAATCGTCGGCGGAATATCGGTCTGGGAACATACTTGATCGATTTTCCGGCCCTTCGATCCGATGACCCCGGGCGCGTAAATCAGAAACGGAACGTGCATGGAGGTAAGTTCCGATCCTCGGTCTAAAAATCCGCCGCCGTGATCCGCGGTAAAGACGAAGATCGTATTGTTGAAATAATCCGCCTGACGGGCCTTTTCCATGAGCCGGCCGATCGCCCAGTCCGTGTACTGGACGCATTGCAGCTGGTCCGCATGGGGGTGATCCGGATAAACCGGACGGATTTTGCCTTCCGGGATTTTGTAATTGCGGTGAAAGGAAAGGGTCAGAAGGACCGCGAACAATGGTTTTTTCCGCTCGGTAAAGGTCTTGTGCGCGGCCATGAACAGGTCTTCGTCACACCAGCCCAGGTGGGTCCTGAAGGTTTTCTGCGGAAACTGATTTTCGAACACGAAACCGGTAAATCCATTGCTGCCTAAAAACGACTGCCGATGATCGTAGTAGGGCTGACCCGCGTAGATAAACAGGGTATTGTAGCCTCTCTCTTTGAGAATGCCGCCGATGGTTTGAATGTTTCCCAGGCTGGCCTCTCTGGTGGTGATGCTTGCACCCGGAAGATCCGGAAAGCCGGCGACCGCGCCGCTGACTCCCCTCGTGGTCCGCGTCCCGACCGAAAAGCAGTTCGTCATAAAAATCCCGTCACGGATTAAGCGGTCAAGGTGGGGGGTGAGCCGCGGCATCCCGCCCATAGTTTCGATGTAGTGCCAGCTGATGCTTTCCATGATGACCAGCATCACGTTGCAGTCGTTTTGCGGCCGGCCCGTATCCGTTATCCGTTCCACGGGATTATCGTCAAGGTTCAGAAACCGGTCCTGCTTTGTTTCCAGGACGGCTTGGGCGATCCTGAAGGCGTTTTCATTCGGCATCCGTCCGTATAGGTAATCAACGGTTAGCTGGCTGCTGGCGATATGGCTGTAAAGGGCTTCCCGGAGGGTGAACAGCCCGTTTAAGGTCAACTGGGCGAGCTCGGTGGAAGGGCTGAAAAAAGCCGGGCCGCTGTTGATGGGCTTGGGGCCGAGGGAGCCGCGAATGCCCAGAGCGAGGATGGCGTTAATCAGCAGAAATACGGTGAAGTTGTTTATCCAGGAGGTCGGCCGCAAAGGAGCGGGAAAAACTTTTTTATAAAAAACCAGGCTGACGCCGATCAGCAGCAGCAGACATCCGCTCAGAAAATGGAGAATATAGAAGTCCTCAATCAGGATTTTATGGATATAATCGTAATGGATATACTGAACCACCTTGATGTCCAGCCGGGACCCGAACTCGAGAAAGAAGAAAAAATCGATGGTGCAGGCAATCAGGATCAGGGTGGCGATAAACCCCGCCAGTATGGATACCAGCAGGCGGAACAGGGGATTGCGGTCAAAACGCGGAGGGGTGATCAAAAACAGCAGCCCCAGGGGAGCCGCCAGCATGGCTGCGACGACAAAATCAAAATGCACGCCCCGTATAAATGCGGTAAACAGCTGATCGATGCTGCATTCGGCATAATCCGCCCGGGTGATAAAATAGAGGAAAAGCCGTTTTACGGAAAAAAAAATGAGGGTGGCGGTAAGGATCACCAGAATGAACCTGTATCGGCAATATCGAAAATGCAACCATATTTTCTGTATCATAGGCATCTGCTTCACCTTTCCATCGTTTCGGCAAGATAAACGGCCGGCCCTTATTTGATATAAAAGCATAAGCCTTTTTGAAATTAAAGAAAAGATGTTATACTGGCTTTAAAAATTTTATCCTTTTCCAACCGGAGAAACGTCATGAAAGACAAATGCATCGAGGAGCTGATGTTTTACGGGGATGATGTGAAGGTCGCCCGGTTTCCCGATCATACCCGGTTTTTTTACGCCAATCCCCCCGAACCTCCAGTCGCAGAATCTAAGGTCCTGATTGCCCGGGCCCTGGATCATCCCATCGGCGCAGCCCCCCTGGAGCAGCAGTTAACCGTCAAAAGCCGGGTGACCATCGCCTTTGACGACCTTTGCCTGCCCATTCCGCTCATGCGCCGGGATCCCAGAGGACTGATCATCGAGGCGGTGGTCGACCGGCTTTTTAGGATTGGCATTTCCAAAGAACGGATTTCCCTGATCTGCGCCAACGGGCTTCACCGGAAGTGGACGCAGAAGGAGCTTTCCATTGTTTTGGGCAAAAAGGTGATGGCCGTTTTAGGGCCGGATCGCATCGCATGCCACGACGCCACGGAGCCGTCCCGGCTGATTCATCTGGGAACGGATTTAGCCGGCAGGGAGATTGAGATCAACCGCAGCGTGGATGAATCCGACATCACCATCTATGTGAATGTGAACTTCACCTCCATGAACGGCGGGTGGAAAAGCATTCTGGTGGGCTTAGGATCGTGGGCCAGCATTCGACACCACCATTCCCCCCGCCAGTGGAACGGCATAGATTCCATCATGGATCCGGATCGCAGCCCCATGCATCAGGCCCTGCATGAGATGGGACAGCACGTGAAGAAAAAATACAATATCTTTCAGATCGAGACCGTGGTCAACAACCGGGTCTGGCCGCCGCTGCTTTCGCCGCTGCTCAGCCCCTTGGCAACAGTACCCAGAAGCCATCTGAACAAAAGCCTATCCCGAATGCTGTTTGGTGCAGCCTCCTTGTCCCCGCAGTTTATGAAACGGTTTGTCAGAAACCGGCTGCGATCCGGTTACCAGATCACCGGGGTTTTTGCCGGGGATGTGGATGGGGTTCATCCCGAAACCTTAAAACGGGTCTATGCTCAGCAGAATGTTCAGGTGGATACGCCGGTGGACATTCTGATCTTTGGAGTCCCGAATTTGAGCCCTTATAGTATGCTCTCCGTGTTTAATCCCATTCTGCTCAGAAGCCTGGTGCTCGGCTACATGCGGGGCATGTACTCCGGTCTGCCGCTTGTCAGGCAAGGTGGGGTAATCGTGGCCTGCAATCCGGGGTTTGAAAAGTTTCATGCCGGCCATCATCCTGCATACATCGATTTCTGGAACAACGATCTGGAGCGCCACTATGATCCGGAAGACTGCTGGCGGGCATTGGCCGAACCCTACGCCCAAAATCCGATTTATCTTGAAAAATACCGACACGGGTTTGCCTATCACGGCACCCATGGTCTGATCAACTGGATGTGGAGCGGCATGGCCCTGCGGCAGGTCAAGGGGGTGGTGCTGGCCGGCGCCAGACAGCCGAAGACCGCTCGAAAAATCGGGTTTCTTCCGGCTTCGGACTTAAACTCAGGCCTTGATCTGGCCAGGGAGCTGGCCGGCCGGGACGCCTCCGTCGGATATCAGATGATCCCGCCCCTGT
>CAZFWD010000088.1:0-3255 GCA_964522535.1 uncultured Desulfonema sp. | reverse complement strand
TACGGAAAAAACAAAAGCGCGTAAAAACCGAATACTGGAGGCGGCCGCTCAAATATTTTCCGAAAAGGGTTTTTCAGATACCACTATCTCGGAAATCGCCAAAGCGGCCGGCGCATCGGATGCCGTTGTTTATGAATATTTCGGAACCAAGGAGAAGCTTCTGTTTTCCATTCCCGAGGCGCACATGCAAAAACTCCATCAGGACCTGGATTTTCATCTGAAGCTGATCCGGGGCGCGGTGAACAAGCTGCATGCCACCTTGTATATGCAGCTCCTCTATTACAGCAATCATCCTGAATTTACGGCGGTTTTGATGCTGATGCTCAAGCATGACCGGAAATTCATTGATACCGAGGCCCATAAAAAAATCCGCGACTACCTGAAAATCATCGACGGCTGCATCAAGGAAGGCATGGAATCCGGCGAGATCCACGCCGATATCGACCCCTATTACCTGAGGGCCTCCCTGATCGGGGCCCTGGAGCACATCGTGATCAACTGGCTGCTTCGCAGAAAGCCGGGAAACCTGATGGATGCCTTTGAACCGCTGTTTGAGGTCTGCCTCAAGCTGATCCAGAAAAAACCCGAGGCATTCGGCTATCCGCTGTTTTCCCAGGCCGATCGCCGGCAGTAACCGGGTCGGCAGGGGCGCCCTTAAAAAATCGTTGCTTGACTCCGGAGAAAACCGAGCATGTACGTCATTGAGAGCAAAATCGATACAAATTCGGAGACCTACCGGAAAAATTTCCAGGCTATGGAGGCCCGGGTGGCGGACCTAAAAAAAGAGCTCGCCGTTGCCATGGAAGGCCGGTCTAAAAAGGCGTTGGACCGATTGAAGGAATCCGGCAAGCTGCCGGCCCAAAAAAAGCTGGACCTGCTGCTGGATAAAAACACCCCGTTTCTGGAGATCGCTCCCCTGGCGGCCCGGGGCATGTACGACGGCAAGGTGCATAAAGCCGGGCTGATTGTCGGGATCGGAAGGGTTTCGGGAAAGGAGGTGTTGATCTCCGTCAACGACGCCACCATCAAGGGGGGCGCCGCGTTTCCCATGAGCATCAAAAAAAGCCTTCGCTGCCAGACCATCGCCATGGAAAACCGCCTGCCCATTATTTCCTTAATCGACTCGGCCGGCGGGTACCTGCCGCTGCAGTCGGAGATATTTCCGGACATCGACGGCGGCGGCCGGATATTCTACAACCAGGCCCGCATATCCAAAATGGGCATTCCCCAGATCGCCGCGGTGATGGGGCTGTGCACGGCCGGCGGAGCCTACGGCGTGGCCATGTGCGATGAGATTGTGCACGTCAAGGAGCACGGCGCCATTTTTTTGGGAGGCCCGCCGCTGGTCAAGGCCGCGACGGGCGAAGAGGTGAGCGCCGACGATATGGGCGGGCCGGAGGTGCACTGCCGGAAATCCGGGGTTTCCGATTATATCGCCGAGGATGACGCGGACGCCATCGCCATTGTGCGAAACATCGTAGAAAACCTGCCGGACTCAGAAAAGGCGCAACTCTCCCAAAGGCCACCCGAGGACCCGCTTTATGACCCCAAGGAAATCTACGGCATCGTAAGCCGGGATATCGCAATACCCTATGACTGCCGGGAGATCATCGCCCGAATGGTGGACGGCAGCCGGTTTCTGGAGTTTAAGGAGCTCTACGGCCCGACCCTGGTCTGCGGCTGGGCCTATATTCACGGCTATCCCGTGGGGATCCTGGGGAATAACGGGATCCTGTTTCCCGAAAGCGCGTTGAAGGCCACCCAGTTTATTCAGATCTGCGACAAGCGCAAAATTCCGCTGCTGTTTTTGCAGAACATCACCGGATTTATCATCGGCAGGGCCTACGAGGAAGGGGGGATCACCAAAAACGGCCACAAGATGGTCAACGCCGTGGCCACGGCCTCGGTTCCCAAGTTTACCGTGATCGTGGGGGCTTCCTTTGGGGCCGGCAACTACGCCATGTGCGGCAGGTCATATTCCTCCCGGTTTTTATGGATGTGGCCCAATGCGAAAATCGGCGTCATGGGAGGGGTTCAGGCCGCGGATGTGCTGATTTCCATCACCAACGATCAGAACATTCGCCTGGGAAAACCGGCCCTCACCGCCGAGGAGGAACGCGCCCTGCGGGAACCCATTGAGCAGAACGCCGAGGCCGAGGGGAATGCCTACTACAGCACGGCCCGCCTCTGGGATGACGGCATCCTGGATCCGGCAAAAACCAGGAATGCCTTAGGGCTTGCCCTGTCCGCCGCCTTAAACGCGCCGATCCGGGATGACGCATACGGTTACGGCATATTCAGGATGTAACCTGCAAGCAAGGACAGCCCATGTTTCAAAAGGTATTGATCGCCAACCGCGGGGAGATCGCCGTTCGAGTGATCCGCGCCTGCAGGGAGATGGGAATCGCCGCAGTGGCCGTGTATTCGGACGCGGACAAAAACGCCGCCCACCGGCTCGCCGCAAATGAATCGGTTTACATCGGGGAGTCCGACCCTTCCCAAAGCTACTTGAATATCGAACGGATCATTGAGGCGGCCCGGAAAACCAACGCTCAAGCGATCCATCCGGGATACGGGTTTTTAGCCGAAAACCCGGCGTTTGCCGAAGCCTGCGAAAAAGCCGGCATCACCTTTATCGGCCCGCCCGCACAGGTGATTTGCGACCTGGGCGACAAAACCCTTGCCAGGCGGATGATGGCAAAAAGCGGTGTTGCCGTCATCCCCGGAATGGACCGGCCGGAAACCGATTTAAACCGGCTGCTTGAAACAGCCGAGAAGCTGGGCTATCCGGTCCTGATCAAGGCGGCCGCCGGCGGCGGCGGCAAGGGCATGCGGATCGTCGAATCGAAAGACCAGCTTTTCGATGCCTGCAAATCCGCCTCCCGGGAAGCGGCCGACGCCTTTGCAAACGGAAGCATCTATATTGAAAAATACCTTCCGCGTTGCCGGCATGTGGAGATTCAGATCCTGGCCGACGCCCACGGCAACGTGATCCATCTGTTGGAAAGGGAATGCTCCATTCAGCGGCGGCACCAGAAGATCATCGAGGAATCCCCCTCCACGGCCCTGTCCCCCGAATTGCGCGCGGAAATGGGGCAGGCCGCGGTGGCCGCGGCCAAGGCCTCGGGGTATGTCAATGCCGGAACCGTTGAATTTTTGCTGGATGAAAAAAAGCGGTTTTATTTCCTGGAGGTCAACACCCGGCTTCAGGTGGAGCACCCGGTGACCGAGATGATCACCGGCATCGATATCGTG
>CAZFWD010000087.1:0-12656 GCA_964522535.1 uncultured Desulfonema sp. | reverse complement strand
CGTTCCAGCAGGGGCGCCCCTTGTTTATTGGTTTCAATGATATGGGAAAAGCTTTTGGGCCTCTCTGGAAACCCCTGGGTAAAGGCCTTGAAGAATGCCTCCCGGGAAAGGCCCAATACCGGGTTGTTAGCCAGTTCAAACCCGATGGTGGAACTGGATTTTGCGCTCATCCCCTTGCCGCACAGGGAGCCCTCCCCGTGGGCCGGAAAGATCTCTAAGCTTTTCGGCAGGCCGCCCAGTTTGGTTTTCAGGGAGTGGTACAGGTTTTCCACCTGCTCCTCAATGAGTTCGGCGCCGGCCAGGTCCGGCCGGCCCACGTCCCCGACAAACATGCAGTCTCCGCTCAGAACAAGCCAGGGGTCCTTGCTTCGGGACCGGTCCGTGACCAGAATCGACATGGCGTGGGGCGTATGCCCGGGGGTTTTCATGAATTCCAGATGCGCGTTGCCGAAATCCATGGTCTCCCCCTCCTTGACCGTCCGGTGTTTAAACGCGACGGGCGAGCCTTCCATGAAACAGATCTCCGCGCCGGTTCGGGAGGAAAGCTCCTGGTTGCCGCTGACATGATCGGCATGAACGTGGGTTTCAAACACATGGGTGATCCGCATGTCGTTTTTGCGGGCAAGGTCGATGTAATCCTGCACATCCCGTTTCGGGTCCACCACGCAGGCCGCCCCGGCCACGGGGCATCCGATGATATAGGACAGGCATCCCATTCCTTCCACAATGATCTGCTTGAAATACATGCTGTCGTCTCCTTGCCTTCGGTTGTCTTGATCGGTTTCGACCCGTATGGGCCGAGGTATTCAAAAAGCCGTTAAAACAGATTAAGCTGCCTGGATTTTCTGTATTTTCCCAGGTCGATCCCCCGGCGTTTGATGTGATCTATGAGCACGGTGTTGACATAATCGCTCAGGGTGCGTTTTTCCTGTTTCGCGAGACGCTCAAGGATCAGCCTGGCTTCGGGCTCGATCCTGCAGGAGAGGGTTGGTTTTTTCATGATACGAACCTTCCGCTGCTTAAGGTGTTGTGTTCTGCCGCGCTGTAGTCATAAAAAAGGGTTTCGCGTTTTTTTGTTACGTATATTGCCATACCTCGGGCGGGGCTGCAAGGTGCGATTCGGCCCCCCGTGAAAAAAATGGAATAAATACCGGGATTGACTTTTTGACCAAGGGTGGGTCATAATTTTGAATATGCAAAGCGATGTAAAACCGGTTTTCAGAAAAGCCGTTTCGCCGTGGTATGATTCAAATACCGCGTGCCTGATCCTGGCCGCGTTCATGCTGGTCGTGGTATTGTGCGGTATTTGCGGGATCCGTGTGGCCTGCGGGACCCGCGGATATGAAGGGTATGTATGGATTCCGGTATTGCTGGTGATTTTTGGGCTCTTTGTCTGCGTCTCATGCCTCACCCGCGTGATCAGACGGTGTGCCGAGGGCGGTTAGCGGAGGCGTCCATCAGCAGCTCGAAAAAATAATGAAAGATGCGGGCGGTCACCCCCCAGACGACAACCTTTTCAAGGGGATAGATCAGTTCCGCGATGCCTGGCAGGCGGCCGTGAAAATGGTTTGACAGATGGGTGTTTAAAAGATCGGGTATCGGTATTTCAAGCACCTCCGATATCTCTTCCGGATCACAGGCGATATCCCTTCGGCTGCCGTTCCAGAGACCGAGAAACACCTCAATGTCCTTGTTTTGAATCGTTTGAAAATGCCCCAGGGAACCCGCCAGTTCAACCTGATGCCGGCCGATGCCCACCTCTTCTTTCAATTCCCGATAGGCGGCATCCAGGGGCGAGGCGTCCGTTTTGTCCACATGCCCGCCGGGAAGCGCCACCTGGTTTGCCCAGGGATACCCCTGCGTATCCGCCTTTAACACCCCAAGGATATACGGGCACCTGTTTTTGTTAAAGACCAGCAGAAAAACAACCGTGGATTCATAGCTGCGATTTAGGGGCCAGGGAGGGACCCGGTCAAGGCTTAAAAGCCGCTTTATAAACGGCAGGTCGAATTCCGGAAGTTCCGAAGCCGAGGGGTTATGGATGCGGTTCGGCGGTTGCTGGATTTTTTTGGGCGTAGTCATTGAAGCTCATGGTTTTGAAGCTGTCCGTGCCGATATACTTCAGCAGGACCAGCATGATGTCGGGCGGTATGAACCCGGGCCGCTGCCCGATGGCCGAACTGTTTTCCGAGAGAAACCAGCTGCTCGGGACCCCCCGGATGCCGTATTGATTGGCGAGATCCCTTTGTTCCGTGATGTTTACCAAAATGGGAATAAAGTTTTTGTTCAGGTAATCGATCACCTTGGCGTCGGAGAAGGTATTTGTGCTCATCAGCCTGCAGTAGCCGCATCGGTTTGAAACAAAATGCAGAAACCCTTTTTTGTGCTGATCCTTCATCAGGGAGACGCCGTCCTTGTAAGAGTGCCAGTTGATGGCGCTGGTTTCCGAAAGGGCGTTCGGCGGGCGAAGGCCTCCGGCCAGCCATGCGAGAACAACCATCGCGATACACAATTTTTTGAACGTCATGGGTAAAATCCTCGAAACCGGCTAGTGGGCGGTTTCCATCAAACTATTGATATCGATAAAGTTTCCGGTCAGCATGAGGATGCCGACGATGATCAGCAGACCGCCCGCAACCCCATTGACATACCGGATCACCCGGGAGGCGCGTTTCAGAAACGCGAGCAGAAAATGAATGAAGATGGAGATCAGCACAAACGGGATGGCAAGCCCGGCCGAGTAGACCGCCAGCAGCCAAATCCCCTGCCATACCGTTTCTTCGCTGCTGGCCAGGACTAAAATCGCCCCCAGCAGCGGGCCGATGCAGGGGCTCCATCCGGCGGCAAAGGCCATGCCCACGATAAAGGTTCCGAAGAGGTGAATGGGTTTTTTCTTGAAATGGAACCGCTTTTCGAACTCGAGTTTGCGAATCCGCACCCATCCCGTCAGATGCACCCCGAGAAGAATGATGATGATTCCGCCGATGATGCGTATTTCGGTGTTGTACGCCGAGACGACGCCGCCCAGAAGGGTCGCGGAAGCCCCCATGAGGATAAAGATCAGGGAAAACCCGAGGACAAACGCCATCGTTGATAAAAACACCTTTGCCCGGATCTCGCTGCGGTCCGCCTTGATCAACTCATCCAGGGAAAACCCCGTAATGAAGCTGAAGTAGGCCGGGATCAGGGGAAGGACACAGGGCGACAGGAAGGAAAGCAGGCCCGCCAAAAATGCGGCGGAGTAGGTGACGGTTTGGGTAAACATCGGCTATTCGGAAAGTTCCCGTGAGCGTTGCGCGGCGGCTAGGATGGCTTCGCCGATCACCTGCTTGAGGGCGTGTGTTTCAAACACCGCGATGGCGGCCTGGGTGGTCCCTCCCGGCGAGGTGACCCGGCGGCGAAGCGCTTCGGGGGGCTCGTGCTGGTGTTCCATGAGCGCGACCGCCCCCTTCAGGGTCGCCCGGGTCAGCCTTGCCGCCGTATCCGCATCAAACCCGAGTCTGATGCCGGCCTCGATCATGGCTTCCGCCAGGTAGAAGCAGTAGGCAGGCCCTGATCCGGACATGGCGGTGAGGGCATCCATGTCTTTTTCCCGGCATTCAATCACCTCCCCCATGGCGGAGAGGATGGTGGTTGCCGCCTGCATGTCCTCGCGGGTTGCGTGGGCATTCGCGCAGACCCCGGATATTCCTGAACGCACCAGGGCCGGGGTGTTGGGCATGACCCGCAGGATGGGGAGCTGCCTTCTGTTTTCAACACCCAGTGAAGGGTAGATCCGTTCCTCGAATTTTTTTATTCGAATGCCGGCGGCGATGGATAGGATGAGTTTCCTGCCGGCGAGACCGTTAAATGCGTTTTGCCCAGTGAGATCCGAAAGCAGCCGGTCCATGGACTGGGGTTTTACCGCGAGAACAACGGCATCGCATTTTCGAAGGATGGCCAGGTTGTCGGGCAAGGCTTCTATTTTATACGTTTTTTGAAGCCTTTCGGGGACCTCCGGGCGGATATCGTGAACAAAAATACGGTCCGGCGCGAATACCCCGGCCTGGATCAAGGCGCCGATCATCGCCTCCCCCATGTTGCCGGCACCGATAAACCCGATTTTTTGCAAAAGCTGTCCCACGCCTTATTTCCTGTGCGTTATTTCGGTATGCAGGTGGAAAAAAATTGATAAAACCCTATCTTTTTTATGCCTGTCATGTCAATCATTATCATGGGAAGGGAAATGCTTGACTTTAACCGGGAATTTTTATTAAAAATGATGATCATTGATATGGATTTTACAATCGCATGGCAACGCCCCTTTGCTCAGGGGGAAAAACAGACGCGGTGATGATTCTTAGCAATTTTTTGCAGGCGCTGGCAGTAGTGATTGATTTCGGTTTAACCTTGTTCATGTGGGTGGTGATCGCGCAGGCCGTTCTATCCTGGGTGAACCCTGATCCGTTTAATCCGATTGTGAGGTTCGTCAATCAGGTCACGGAACCGGTGTTGCGCCAGATTCGAATGCGGATTCCCACGGTTTACGGCGGGATTGATCTGTCCCCGATCATCGTGATCCTGGCGATTGTGTTTTTCAAACGGTTTGTGGTCATGAGCCTGATCGATATCGCACGAAATCTGTCTTATCATCATACGTCGGCAAGAATGTTGTAGGGACTTTTTTCACCGGCAGAGCCGCGCAAAAGTGCCATTTTTCATGCATCCGTTGATACCCGACGACACGTTGTGCGCAGGAGAATTCAATGGCGAAAATCGATGCGTTTTTTAAACTGATGAATGATCAGGGGGCGTCCGACCTTCATCTGGTGGCCGGGCAGCAGCCTGCCCTGAGGATCCTGGGTTCTGTTGAACGGGTCAAGTATAAAATCCTTGATAACAACGATTTGCGGAGCATGATTTACGAGATCGCGCCGGAGGACAAGATCAAGCGTTTTGAGGAAACCGGGGACGTTGATTTAGGGTATGAGATACCCGGCCTTGCCAGGTACCGGGCAAATTTTTTCATGCAGCGGAACGGGGTCGCCGCTGTGTTCAGACAGATTCCGAACAACATCATGGGGTGCGAGCAGCTCGGGCTGCCGCCGGTGATCGCCAAGCTGGCCGGCCTTCCCCGGGGGCTTGTGATCGTCACCGGGCCCACCGGCAGCGGCAAATCCACCACCCTTGCCGCCATCATCGACGAGGCCAACCGGCTTCGAAAGGACCATATCATCACCATCGAAGACCCGATCGAATTTGTCCATGAAAGCCAGGGGTGCATCATCAACCAGCGGGAGGTCGGGGTACACACCAAAACCTTCAGCGCGGCGCTTCGCGGGGCGCTGCGCGAGGACCCGGACATCATCCTGGTGGGGGAGATGCGGGACCTGGAAACCATGGCCCTCGCCATCGAGGCGGCGAACACGGGACATTTGGTGTTCACCACCCTTCATACCTCCAGCGCCATGAATACCATTGACCGGATCGTCGAGGTGTTCCCGTCGTCGCAGCAGGCGCAGATCCGCTCCAACCTGGCGGACAGCATACGGGCGGTCATCTCTCAGGTTTTGTTTAAACGGATCGACCGGAAGGCCCGCTGTCCCGCGCTTGAAATCCTGATCGCGACCCCTGCGGTGAGGAACCTGATCCGGGAGGCCAAGGTGCATCAGCTGCCGTCGTCGATGCAGACCGGCAAGCGTTACGGCATGCAGTTGCTTGATGACGCCATCATGAACCTCTACAACAGGGGGTGGATCAGCGCGGAAGACAGCTACCAGAAGGCGAACGACAAGCAGCGGTTCCGGCCGTTATTGAAGGCGCCGCCCACGGATTTTACCGAGGCGTAAAATTTTTTCGGGCGGTGCGTATTCGGTGGATGGGTTGCGCCGCAAAGAACGTTAAAGGGGACAAAAAGACATGAGAAAGCCGGAGATCGATTACATCCTGGCGAGGATGCTGGATTCCCATGAAAGCGTGTCGGACTTGAATTTTACCGTGGGCAAGCCGCTGCAGGTGGAGACCTACGGAGAGCTGGCGCCGGTGGAAATGGACCCGCCGCTGAAGGCCTTGACCCCCTTCCAGACCGAAATGGTCGCGTTGAACCTCATCGGCAGAAACCGGCGTCTCACCGAGACCTTGATCAAGGACGGCTCGGCCGACCTGTCCTACACCCTTCCCGGTAAGGCCCGGTTCAGGGTCAATGTGTTTTCCCAGTCCGGGCACTATTCGGTCGTCTTAAGGCAGCTTGAAACAAAGGTGCCCACGATTCCTTCCCTCAGGCTTCCGGAGGCGTTTTACAAAATTTCTCAGGAGAGAAATGGTATTGTTATCTTTACCGGGGCGACCGGGACCGGTAAAACAACCTCCCTGGCTGCGATCCTTGAGGAAATCAACAAAAACAAGCCGGTGCACATCGTCACCCTGGAGGACCCCATCGAGTATATCCATTCCCACAAGGTGGCCACCTTCAACCAGCGGGAGCTGGGCAAGGATTTCAGCGAATTTTCCATCGGGCTGCGGGCCGCGTTGCGGCAGGCGCCGAAGGTGATCCTGGTGGGTGAGATGCGTGACAGGGCCACGGTTGAAATCGGTCTGACCGCTTCAGAGACCGGGCATTTGGTTTTAACCACCCTGCACACCGTGGATGCAGGGCATACGATCAACCGTATACTCGGTATGTTTTCAACCGAAGAAGAGAACCTGATCCGGATTCGGCTGGCCGACTCACTCCGGTGGGTTGTCTGCCAGCGGTTGCTTCCCAAGGTCGGCGGGGGCCGGATTGCGGCGTTTGAAATCATGGGCACCAGCCTTCGGGTCAAGGACGCCATTTTGCACGGGGAGTCTGAGGGAAAGACATACCATGATATGATGGAGGCCGGGGAGGCGTTCGGATGGAGTACCTTTGACAGATATATCGTCGATTTGTTTGAGAAGGGGCTGATCACCGAAGAGACCGCCATCGGCTATGCGTCCCGACGGTCGGTGGTCGGCCGGGGCATTGATCTCGTGAAAGCCGCTCGAGGAGAGACCACCAGCCCCATCGACAAGCTGGAGATCGATATGGGCTACGAGAAAAAGATGAACCGATTTTAAGGATGGTTTGATATGGAAATCACGTGCAGCCACTGCCAGAGCCGGTTTAATGTATCCGACGAGAAGCTTCCTTCGGGCAAGATCGCGGTGATGAGATGCCCCAACTGCAAGGGAAAAATTTCCATTGATCTGCGGGAGCGGCCCGAAGACAGCGGTCCGGAAAACCTCCCGGGGCAGATCGGGGGGTATGATCCGACCGCGGAGATCGAGGATGACTATGATCCCAGTGAAAGGCCGTTTGATTTTCTGGAAGAGGAGGCCAAGACCGCCATTGTGTGCGAGAATGATGCGAAGGTGCTGAAAGCGATCCTTCCCGTTCTGGACATCATGGAATACAGCACCAGCGTGGCGGAAAACCTTCGGGACGCGTTGCGCAAAATGAAGTACCACAACTATGATATGGTTTTGGTCAACGAAACCTTTGACGCCGGCGACCCGGACACGAACGGCATCCTGATCTACCTGGAACGCATGCTCATGGAGGTCCGGCGGAATATGTTTGTGGGATTGCTGACCCGGCGGTATCGCACCATGGATCGGATGGCGGCTTTTTTAAAAAGCGTTAACATCACCATCAACGTGGCCGATGTCGATAAGATCGACCGCATTTTAAGCCGGGGGATCAACGAATACGATCTGTTTTATGCGATTTACAAGGACAGCGCCAAGAAATTAGGGGTTGCGTAAACCGTTTGATGGATAGCGAGCGTCCCTATACCTGCAGCGATTACCGGCAGGAGATGATCCTGCTCTCCCTTCGACAGCGGTTGCGTCAGAAGGGGCTGCCGGAGTCTGAAAAAGAGACGGTCCGCAGCCGAATCGATCAGCTGGAAACCGAGATGCGGATGAAGTGAGCCGGCGGTTTCGGCTTCCTTTTTCAACGGCCTAAAAGCGGGCGCTTAAAATCCTCAGACCTTCCAGGGTCAGCCCCGGTTCCACCGCCTCGATGCAACCCGCGACTCCCTTCATGAATAAGGCCAGCCCGCCCGTGGCGATCACCTTGGGCCGCGGCGGCGGCATTTCCTGTTTCATGCGGCGGACCATGCCGTCCACAAGCTCCGCATAACCGTAAATGATGCCGGATTTCATGCTGGCGGCCGTATCCTTTCCGATGACGGTTTCAGGCGGGTTTAGCAGCTCCACCCGGGGCAGCTTGGCGGTATGTTCAAACAGGGCGTTTGCCGCGATGCCGACCCCCGGGGATATCGCCCCCCCCATGTACTCCCCGGCGTGGCTGATGGCGTCAAAGGTGGTGGCGGTCCCAAAATCGATGACGATCAGGCTGGTGCGGTATTTCGCGTAGGCGGCCACCGCATTCACCAGGCGGTCCGCTCCGACCTCCGCCGGATTGGCGTACAGGATCGGCATATCCACGACCCCGGCGTCAACCCAGCAGGGCTTTCGGTCCAGGTATTTGCGGCAGAACCCGTCCATGGTTTTCATCAGGGGAGGGACGACGCACGAAATGACTGTTTTTTCAATCGCGCTTAAGGGGATGTTTTTCGCAGAGAACAGGTTCCCGATGATAACGCTGAACTCATCCTCGGTAAGCGCCGGGTCCGTATGCACCCGCCAATTAAGCTTCAGGACATCCTTATCGAAAAGGCCGATGACCGTATGGGTGTTTCCGATATCCATGACCAGCAGCATACCGCTTCTCCTTTTAGGTTATGTCGGGGGGTCGGATTCCCGGATGGCGTCAATGATATTGAGGGTGGCGCGGGTGTTGGCGACATCATGAACCCGGACCATGTGCGCGCCCCGGATCACGGCTGCGGCCACCGCGGCCTGGGTGCCGGTTTCAACAACGGGGTGATCCGGTTTTGGTTCTGCGTCGTTTTGGGAAGACAGGAGTTTTCGAATAAAGGCCTTCCGGGACGGCCCCACCAGCAGCGGCACATCAAGATCGGCGAACCGATCCAGCTGGTTGAGGATGCACAGGTTATGCATCGCGGTTTTTCCAAAACCGATGCCCGGATCAATGATGATATTTGATTTTAAAACCCCGCATTCCTCGGCCCTGGCGATGGCTTTTGCGAAAAATTTTTTAATCTCACCCATCAGGTCGTCATAGACCGGAGAGACCTGCATGTTTTCCGGGGACCCTTTCATATGCATCAGGATGAGCAGCGCGCCCTCGGTTGCGGCGAGCTTTCCCATCTTCGAATCGAAACGCAGGGCGCTGATGTCATTGATCACGGAGGCCCCGGCGAAAATCGCCCGGCGGGCCACGGCGGATTTCGTTGTGTCGATGGAGAGGGGGACCGGCAATCTTTTCGCCAGGGCTTCAATTACCGGCAGGACGCGCCTCTCTTCCTCTTCGATGGACAAGGGCCTGGAAAACGGCCGGGTGGATTCCCCTCCGATGTCGATGATATCCGCCCCTTCGTCAACCATCCGTTCCGCATGGGCGATGGCCCGGCCGGGGTCAAAAAACCGGCCGCCGTCTGAAAACGAATCCGGCGTGACGTTCAGTATCCCCATGATCCCGGTGCGGCGGCCCAGTTCCAGTTCGTGGCCGCGCCAGGCCAGTCTATACCGTTTCATTCGGGCGTTCTGTCCCTGAAGGGATCTCTTCCTTGGGATCCGACGGAAGCCTGATACCGGGCCGCATGTCCCGAATCAGCGCATCCAGCTCCTTGCCCATGACGGTCTCTTTTTCAACAAGCAGTTCGGAGAGTTTATGCAGGATGTCCATGTTTTCTTTAAGTATCTGTTTGGCCCGGTCGTAGCTGTCCAGGATCAGGCGGGATACCTCGCCATCGATTTTTTTGGCGGTTTCTTCCGAATAGTCCCGGTGCTGGGCGATTTCCCTGCCGAGGAAGATATGCTCCTCCCCCTTGGCATAGGAGAGCGGTCCCAGTGCATCGCTCATCCCCCAGGACCTGACCATGCTGCTGGCGAGTTCGGTGGCCTGCTTGATATCATTGGATGCACCGGTGCTGATCCGGTTGAACACCAGCTCCTCGGCGACCCTGCCGCCCATGGCCACGGACAGCTCGCTTAACAGCTGATCCTTATACTTGAAATCCTTCTCCTCGGGTAAAAACCATGTGACCCCGGCGGCCCTGCCGCGCGGAATGATGGTGATTTTGTTTATGGAGTCCGTACCGGGAAGGAGTCTTGCAACAAGGGCGTGCCCCCCCTCATGGTAGGCCGTGGTTTTCTTGTCCTCCTCCTTGATCACCTTGGATTTTCGTTCCAGCCCCATGTAGATTTTGTCCTTGGCATCCTCAAAATCCTCCATGGTCAGTTCGTTTTTGCCCTTTTTTGCGGCGATCAGGGCCGCCTCGTTGACCATGTTTTCAAGGTCAGCCCCGGAAAACCCCGGGGTGCCCTTGGCCAGGATGTCGGGATTCACGTCCGGGCCGGTGGGGGTTTTTTTGATGTAGATGTTGATGATCTCCTTGCGTCCCCTGATGTCCGGCATGGGCACGACCACCTGCCGGTCGAACCGGCCGGGCCGCAGAAGCGCCGGGTCAAGCACGTCCGGCCGGTTGGTGGAAGCGATCAGGATCACCCCTTCGTTGGATTCAAACCCGTCCATTTCCACCAGCAGCTGGTTTAAGGTCTGCTCCCGTTCATCATGCCCGCCGCCGAGCCCGGCGCCCCGGTGCCGGCCCACCGCGTCGATTTCATCGATAAAAATGATGCAGGGGGCGTTTTTTTTGCCTTGAACAAACAGGTCCCGCACCCGGGAAGCCCCCACCCCCACGAACATCTCGACGAAATCCGATCCGCTGATGGAAAAAAACGGAACCCCGGCCTCTCCGGCGATCGCTCGTGCCAGAAGGGTCTTTCCGGTCCCCGGTGCGCCCATCATCAATACCCCTTTGGGAATCCGTCCGCCCAGCCGGGTGTACTTTTTGGGGTCTTTTAAAAACTCGACGATTTCAGCGACCTCCTCCTTGGCCTCATCCACGCCCGCCACATTGTCAAAGGTCACTTTTTCCGTCTGGTCCGATAGCATGCGGGCGCTACTTTTTCCAAAAGAGAGCGCCTTGCCGCCGCCGCTCTGCATCTGGCGCATGAAGAATATCCAGACCGCGATCAACAGGATCATGGGAAACCATGAAACCAGAATGGAAATAAACCAGGGGGTTTCCTGGAGGGGCTTGGCCGTGATGGATACCCCCTTGTTCCTGAGGATGCCGATCAGGTCGTTGTCCTGGGGGGCGTAAACACGGAATTTTTTGCCGGCCTGATCCGTGGCGGTCAGCTCGTGTTCCTGAACGATCACGTTGCTCACCTGCCCGCCCTCGACCATGGCCAGAAATTCGGAGTAGCCGAGTTCGGCCTCGCCCTGATGCTGCTGATTGAAGATATTGTAGAGCATGATCACCATCAGGACGATGATGACCCAAAGCGCTATGTTTTTATTAAAATTGTTCAAAATTAGCCTCCATAAAACAATCCTTTTGTTTTGACAGCCACTCAAAAAATTCTCGACTGCTTTAAAAATTTTAAATTATATCTAAATTTTAATCATTTTTAAAGGGTTTTTTTACCTGTTGATAAATTCCGCCTTCAGTACCGTGGCGGTGGCCTCTGTTACCCGGACCCGCGCGGCGATGCGAAGCCCGCATACCCATATGATCCCGTTCGGGTCCGCCAGTACCGGCGTGACGGCCCGGCGCATCGGGTCGATTTTGCTGCCGGTTAAAAATTTTTTGAGCATCTGGGACCCGGCCATGCCGAGGGGGGTGAACCGGTCACCGGCACGGGGGTTTCTGATTATCAAAGGAAACCGGATGCGGTCCCAGTCCAGGTAGGCGATCCGGTTTTGGGATCCCTTCAGGTCATTCACCAGGGAGCGGTCCATCCGTTCCAGCGTCAGGCGGGCGCCGGTTTCCTGAATGTGGAGCGCCGGCCGGCCCGGCCCGGGTTTGGCGGGGATGTCGGATGCTGAAACAACATAGGTGAAGTCCGGGGGACCAAAGGGTTTTCCGGCAAGCGCCGGTGAACGCAGGCTCTGTTTTTCCCTGGAGATGAGGATGCGATCCGTTTGTCTGAGAACCCGGATCCGGTCCGGCAGGTCGAGGCGGGAGCCGGGAAGGGGGTTTTCCGCCAGCCCGATCACCGATGCGGTATGGGCGCAGGTGATCCGTCTCAGGTCCCCTTTTACGCCAAGAATGGCTCGGCGGATCACCCTTCGCTGAAGCGCGGGGTGAAGATGCGCCAGCGCGTTTACAGAGAGGGCCAGCCGGCCCGGTTTCGCCGTCAAGGTTATTTGATTCGTCATTTGGCGGACATAGCCGTCAATCCATTCTTCCTCGGAACGAAGGATCATGCCGAGGCGGTTTAAAGATTCCGAAGCCTTTGGGTTATATTCTTTTTTCAGTAAGGGAAGCAGCTGATGCCGGATTCGGTTTCGGGTAAACCGCTGGTCCGCGTTGGACCGGTCGATGACGTAGCCGATGGTATGGCTTTTCAGAAAATCAAGGATTTCGGCCCTTGAGGTTCGAATCAGGGGGCGGATGATTTTGTCCCGGACCGGAGGCGTGCCGCTTAAACCGGCCGGGCCGCTTCCCCGCAGCAGGTAGAGCAGAATCAGCTCCGCGTTATCATCCTGCTGATGCCCC
>CAZFWD010000086.1:0-6955 GCA_964522535.1 uncultured Desulfonema sp. | reverse complement strand
TCCCGGAAGGGAAGCTATTAAAAAAGATAGAAAATCCTTACCGGGAGGCCTTCCGGTTTTTGGGAAGGGCTCAACTACCAAAGTACGTCGGCACGCCCATCGCCTGGCATCTCCGGCAAACTCGGGAGCCGGTGGATCTGGGATCCATTATCTGTTTGTTTTTTTCCGATAAATTTGATAAATAATTTTGTTTACATGTTTCATTCGCGCCGTAACGTGGAAGGCCGACATCGCAAAGGAGATCAAATATGCCTATTTTCGAGTATCATTGCTCCAAATGCAACAAGGATTTCGAGATCCTCACCTTTGGAAGCGGCAAGGTTGTCTGTCCGCACTGCAACGGCAAAAAGGTGAAAAAACTCCTTTCCGCCGTGAGCCACAAAAGCGACAGCGGATTCGCCAGCTCCAAGGGCTCTGCCTGTAGTTCCTGTAGTTCGAGCAGCTGCAGCACCTGCGGCGGTTGATGATGAATATGGTGAAGATCGGTACCAGAGGAAGCGCTCTGGCCCTGTGGCAGGCAGAGTGGGTGCGTTCCCGGATTCTCTCATTCCATCCCGATGTTGAGGTGCAAATCGTCAAAATCAAGACTACCGGAGACAAAATCCTGGACGTGCCTCTCGCACAAGTGGGAGGAAAAGGTCTTTTTGTGAAGGAAATCGAAACGGCCCTGCTGGAAAAGCGCGTGGATCTGGCCGTTCACAGCATGAAGGATATGCCGGCGGAAATCCCCCGGGGCCTGTGTATCGGCGTAGTGCCTCGGCGGGAGAGTTCCTTGGATGTTCTGATTTCCCGCAACGGGCGCCCCTTTGACGACCTGCCCGAGGGGGCCGGAATCGGAAGCAGCAGCCTGAGACGGGGCGCCCAGGTCCGCCACCGGCGGCCTGATATAAAGATCCGCCCCTTGCGGGGAAACCTGGACACCCGACTGAAAAAGCTGCACGCCGAAAACCTGGACGCCATTATTTTGGCTGCCGCCGGCGTGCGCAGGCTGGGTCTGGAAGATCGGATCACCGAATACATCCCGGAGGCCGTGATGCTGCCCGCCATCGGTCAGGGCGCCCTGTCGATTGAAATCCGAGACAATGACGACGCCGTAAAGAACATCATTGCCCCGATGGACCACCGGGACACGCGCCTGGCGGTGGAAATGGAAAGGGCCTTTCTCGCACGCCTTGAGGGCGGGTGTCAGGTCCCTATCGCCGGGCTGGCTAAAGTCATCGGAGACCAGGTGGAAATGACGGGACTGGTCGCCGAGATTGACGGTTCGGTCCTTATCCGGGAAACCATCAGCGGTCCTGTGGATCAACGAATTCGTCTGGGTGAAACCCTTGCCGATCGCCTGCTTGAAAAAGGGGGCAAGGAGATCCTGGACAAAGTGTACGCAGAGGCGGCACAGGACCTCAACCCATGAGCGTTGCAAAGGTATATCTCGTCGGGGCCGGCCCCGGAGACCCGGACCTCATCACCATCAAAGGCATGGAATGTCTCAAAAAGGCCGACGTCATTATCTACGATCACTTGGCCTCTGCCGCCCTGCTGAAACACGCACGACAAGATACGGAAATCATCTACGTGGGAAAAAAGCAAGGATCGCACACCCTGCCCCAGAACCAGATGAACAAACTTTTGGTGGAAAAAGCAAAAACCGGCGCTACGGTGGTGCGCCTCAAGGGCGGCCATCCTTTTATTTTCGGCAGAGGCGGAGAAGAAGCCGAAGCGCTGGCGGCGGAAAACATCGCCTTTGAAATCGTGCCCGGCATTACGTCGGCCATTGCGGCGCCGTCGTATGCGGGTATTCCACTGACCCACCGCAAATACGCCGCCAGCGTGGGGATAGTCACGGGCCATGAAGATCTCACCAAGCCCCGCTCCACGGTGGATTGGGGCAAGCTTGCCACAGGCGTGAGCACCCTGGTGATCTTGATGGGCGTGAAAAACTTGCCCCATATCGCCGAAAAAATCATAGCCGCCGGCCGGGACCCCAAGACGCCTGTGGCGCTTATTCGATGGGGCACCACGCCCAAGCAGACCACCGTGGTGGGAACGCTGGACACCATCGCCGAAAAGGCGCGGCAAGCGCAACTGAAACCTCCCGTCGCCATCGTGGTGGGCGAGGTGGTCGCGCTGAGAAAAACGCTCAACTGGTTCGAGAAAAAGCCCCTGTTCGGAAAGACCATCGCCGTGACCAGAACACGGGAACAGGCCGGCGAGCTGGCGGCCCGCCTTTCGGCTTTGGGCGCTGAGTGCCTGGAATGTCCCACTATCCGCATCGTGGCCCCGGAGACCTGGGAACCGCTGGACGCCGCTTTCGACCGCCTCCATACATACGACTGGCTGGTGCTCACAAGCGTAAACGGGGTGGATTTTTTCTTCAAACGCCTGTTTGAAACCGGCCGCGACGTGCGGTCCCTGGCAACGGTTCGCACGGCCGCCATCGGACCCGCCACGGCAAAGCGATTGCGTGATTATGGATTTCACAGCGACATTATGCCCGCAACCTACCGGGCGGAATCCATCATCGAGGCGTTTCAAAAAGAGCCCATGGAGGGCAAGAGGGTCTTATTGCCCAGGGCCAAAGAGGCGCGCCCCATTCTGCCGATCGAAGTGAGCAAGATGGGCGCCGTCGTCGATGAGATCGCCGTCTACGAAACAAAGCAGGCCGCCGACAGCGTGGAATGGCTTATCCGCCGCCTGAAAAAACGTTCCGTGGACATGGTGACCTTCACCAGCTCGTCCACGGCAAAAAACTTCAAGGCCGCCCTACCCGAAGACACATTCGCGGCCCTGACCGAAGGCCTCAAGATCGCTTCCATCGGGCCCATCACCTCGGACACGGCAAGAGAACTGGGACTTGACGTGGACGTGGAAGCCAAGCAATACACGATCCCGGGCCTGTGCGACGCCATTCTCCATTACTACGTCTGACGCTGCTTTTTGTCCCCAAAAACGCCCCTTCGGCGCGCCGCCCCAAACACGCAACCGCGGTTGCCAAAAAAATAACAGCAAACAAACAAGGAAAAACGGACAACATGACGAAAGAACATATACGAGAAATTGAACGACGCAGAACATTCGGCATTATCAGCCACCCGGATGCCGGCAAAACCACACTCACGGAAAAGCTTCTTTTGTTTGGCGGCGCCATCCAGCTCGCAGGCGCCGTCAAGGCCAGAAAGGCCGTCCGCCATGCCGCCAGCGACTGGATGGCCATCGAAAGGGAACGGGGGATCTCAGTCACCACATCGGTCATGAAGTTCAACTACCGGGATTTCGAGATCAATCTTCTCGACACCCCGGGCCACCAGGATTTTTCCGAGGACACCTACCGGGTCCTCACCGCGGTGGACAGCGCCCTCATGGTCATCGACAGCGCCAAGGGTGTTGAGCCCCAGACCGAAAAACTCATGGAGGTCTGCCGCATGCGAAACACCCCCATCATGACCTTCATCAACAAGCTGGACCGAGAGGGTCTGTCGCCGCTGGAAGTGCTGTCCGACATTGAAGACAAGCTCCAGGTGGAATGCGCTCCCCTGTCCTGGCCCATCGGCGCGGGCAAGCGTTTCAAAGGGGTATACGACCTGCACCGAAAAAAACTGCACCTTTTTACGCCTGGGGCCGACACCAGAGACCGGCAAGGCGTGGTCATCGACAACCTGCTCGACCCCCGACTCGACGAACTGCTCGGCGCCCAGGCCGAAGAGCTGCGCGAAGACGTCGCACTCATCGAAGGCGCGGCCAACCCGTTCGAGCTGGAGCATTATCTTAAAGGCAATCAAACGCCTGTTTTTTTCGGAAGCGCCATCAACAATTTCGGCGTCAAAGAAATGCTCGACGCCTTTGTGGAAATGGCCCCGCCGCCCGGACCGCGAGCGGCGCAATCGAGGGAGGTGTCCCCCTTCGAGACGCCCTTTTCAGGCTTTGCCTTTAAAATCCAGGCCAACATGGACCCGGCCCACCGGGATCGCATCGCCTTTATCCGGATTTGCTCGGGTCGATTCAAAAGGGGAATGAAGGTCGTCCACCACCGCACCGGAAAGGAGGTGGCCCTCAACAATGCCATTATCTTCATGGCCCAGGACCGTGCCAATGTGGAAGAGGCGTTTGCCGGAGACATCATCGGCATCCATAACCATGGAACCATCCGGATCGGCGACACCTTTACGGAAAAGGAGCGGCTGCACTTTACCGGCATTCCGAATTTCGCGCCGGAGCACTTCCGTCGGGTACGCCTGAAAAATCCCCTGAAAACAAAACAACTCCAAAAAGGACTCTGCCAGATGGCCGAAGAGGGCGCCATTCAGGTATTTCGACCCCTGGGCGCCAAGGACTACATCCTGGGCGCGGTCGGAGTCCTGCAGTTTGACGTCGCCATAGCCCGCCTGAAATCCGAGTACCGGGTCGACGCGGACTACGAGCCCGCCCCCTATGCCGCGGCCCGCTGGATCCGGTGCGAGGACAAGACAAAGCTGGAACGTTTTGAAAAGAAGCACCATGCCAGCTTGGCCAACGACGGAGAAGGCCGCCTGGCCTACCTGGCCCCCAGCGAATGGGAGCTGGGCTACATCATGGAGCGCGCCCCGGACATCGCCTTTCACAAAACCCGCGAGCACAACGAAGCTGCGGAATAAAAAAAGGTTCATCCGGCTAAAGCGTACTTTTCCAATCCCCCAGGAAGTCGGGTGTTTTGGTGTTAACCGGCAAACTGTCTGAGCGAATTAGAGCGCGTTGGGGCGGGCCCAACCAATGCATGCGGCAACAGGGTGAACAGGCCCACCTTATCGGTCGTTTGATTTTACGGGTTTGGATCAGGTTCGCTCCTACGCGCACTTATGAGCGAGTTTTTGCCTGTTGACACCAAAACACGCGGCTGTTCATACAGTCTGCTATCCCTCAAGTACGCTTTAACCGGATGAATCTAAAAAAAGCCGCTCAAGGGATTGCCCTTGAGCGGCCTTTTATCGATTCTCCTCTGATCCTTCCCTTATTTTTTCAACAATCTCTTTCGGCCCAAACCGGCAAACGCCAGAAGCCCCGTGCCGAACAGGAGCATCGTGGTCGGTTCCGGAACGGACATGCGACGCAGGTAGTTTTGACTGTCATCGCTGTAGGCAATGACGAGGGAATTTTTTATCTGATAGTTTTCCCATTCTAGGTCAATGATGGACTGCGCGGCACTCGCCAAACTCGAGTTGTCGAGTTCTTTGATTTCGAGCGTGTTCCAAATGGCAACCTGGTACGCGCTTTGATCGGCAAAATTATTTCCTTGAAAGAAATGATCCGCATACTTGGCGGCCAAGGCCAACTGATCATTAGGATTTACAGCCAAAAAACCGTCCAGGGTATTCATTTTGTATCCTGGGTTCGTAAGATCAAGCAGGGTTGAATCCACACAAAAGGCCGTCAGCGGATCCTCAAACTCAGTCCCCGAGGCACCAAACGTATTAATATTGCTTACTGCATCCGCCGGATCCTCAAATTCATCGGCTGTAAACTTGTATCGGGCATAAAACCCATCATAGACAGGCGCGCTGTAACCCACTTTAACATTGTTTAAATCGATGGGCACGGCAACCGCGCTGGTCGCGCCGATCAACAGCGCCGCAACCAGGGTGATGCTTAGAATGCCCCATTTTCCTGACAACCACTTTCCTTTTTTCATCTTTCCCCCCTTCTTTGTGTTTTTGTATTTCTTACCGGGTCCGGCCGGATCGTCCGGATCGTCCGGATCCCTGTTCAGTTCGCCGCTTTTAAAAGCTTGCACAACTGCACCCCCGCCACGCTGACCCAGACCAGCCAGCTGTACACAAGCACCTCGTAGCACCGGCACACACAGATTGACACACCCTTGTCCAGCCCCCTGTCCGTCAATCGACAATGGACATGAAGCGGGTTGAAACGATGTTGGATGTTCAAAAGCCTTTCGAGCATGGCGCGATTTCCTTCCGAAAAATCTCCAAACCATTTTCCATGTTGCCGGTTCAAGCAAATGCTTTGAGTGTTTACTTCAAGCTGTGTGCCATTTGCCGGTCCGGGGAGAACGCTTTCTTTCTTCCTATTTTTTTCTTTTGTTTCAGGTTGTTATATCTTTCCGAAAATCAAACCCGGCAACGTGTTTCCGGAAAGCGCCTGTTACGGGACAACCTTTTACCCTGTTTGTGGAAATGTTTTTCCTTTTTTTTGGGTTGTTTCCTTCCGCCAAACACGGCCGAGAAAACAGGGCCGCGTCCGATGCGACAAAAACGAACCAGCCTACGCAAAGGCAACTGGTCGCCTTTGGCGGATCGGCGCCACACCAATGTCCTTACTTCGGGATGTCCCCCGTTGGTGGATGGATAATCAGCTAGGTGGATGGAAAATCAACTAGCTTGAGGGTCTGGCGACCCTGCAGATCTGGATACCAAGAATAGTAAACCAGACAAGCCAGTTGTATACAAGAATCTCGTAATACTTGCAAATGGAAAATGACATGTTCTTGTTGATGCCTCTTTCGATAAGACGGCAATACACGTGAAGAGGGTTCAGACGGTGCTGCAGATGTAAAAATTTCTTTCTCACGGTTCCCCAACCTGTATGTCTATTTCACATCGCCAAGGCTTATCCTTGTTTCACCGCATAGACTACAAGGTCTGTGCCAATGAGCACGAAAAAATCACAAAAAAACATCGCTGTCAAAATCGGTTTTTATTCCAGGCAGTTCTAATTTCCACCCGCCGGGATCCTCAAAAAAAAACCTGTTGAAAGCGCGCCCGCAGAGAGAAAGGCCCTGCCCAAAAGTGGCAAAAAACTTCCCATATATAGACGGATTTGCTCAGACCGGCCCTTTTAAAAACACAAAAAAACAGGGTTGTCAAAGCTGTTTTCAGCAGGACCTCGACTCGGTTCAAACCCGACATTTTTTTACTGGCCTTTTCACCGATAAGATGATCCAATTAAAAAGCGCAAAAAGCGTGTTTCT
>CAZFWD010000085.1:0-2919 GCA_964522535.1 uncultured Desulfonema sp. | reverse complement strand
TTTTTGTTTTTTATGTCACATCTTCAGCCCGATCCAGCGGGGGTCCTCAAAGCTTTTGGACTCGCCGCAGGATTCCCTGAGGGCCTCGATGAGGTGCCGGGTTTTGATTTCCCTGCCCCCCAGTCCGAGGATGTAGTTGTGAACAAAAGGACGCCGGTCAAGGGCATAGAGGGCGGATTTGATTTCTGAAAACAGCGCGCCCTGGTAGCCGTAGCTCAGCGCCTTTTCAAACACGATGATTCCTTTGACCCGGCCCAGGGCCTCGGCGATGGCCTGGTCCGGAAAAGGCCGGTAGAGCCTCAGGCCGCAAACCCCCACCGGCAGGCCTTCTTCGCGAAGCACATCCACCACATCCCTGAGATGATAGGAGAGGGAGCCGAGGCAGACGGCGACAAAATCCGCATCCTCGCACCGGTAGGGCTCAAGGAACGGATGCCCGCCCCGGCCGAAGGCCTTGTGAAATTTCTTTTCCACCTTCGCCACCACATCCATGGCCTGCCGCATGTCGGTATGCAGGCTATGCCGAATCTCCATATACCCGGGGGCCAGGTCTCCGCGCACGTCGGGCCGGATATCCGGCAGGGTCACGGTGTTCAGGTTCGCCGGGTTCTCAGGGGTCAGGGCGTAGGCGGGTGTTAAGGGCGGCAGAAAGGCATCCACCGTCGCGGGGTCCGGAATGTCAAACGGCATGTAGGTATGCGACAGGATATACCCGTCATAGCAGACCATCACCGGAATACGCACGGTTTCAGCGATATGGAAGGCCTGGATCACGGTATCGATGATCTGCTGGTGGTCGCAGGCATAGACCTGAATCCATCCGGTGTCCCGCTGGGAGACGGCGTCCTGGTGGTCGTTCCAGACCGTCCAGGGGGCGCCGACCCCCCGGTTCACCACGCACATGACGATGGGCAGCCGGGCCCCGGCGGCCCAGTGAAGCTGCTCGTTCATATAAAGAAGCCCGTTGGCGCTGGTGGCGGTAAAGGCCCGCGCCCCCGCGCTGGATGCGGCGATGCAGACGGCCAGAGCGCTGTGTTCGCTTTCCACCGGTATATACTGGGCGTCCATTTTTTTCGCGTCGACAAACTCGGAGAGCTTTTCCGTCAGTGGGGTTTGCGGCGTGATGGGATAGGCCGCGATGACCTGGGCCCGGGACAGCTTCACGCCGTGGGCCGCCGCCACGTTGCCGGCATCAATCACATGCATGCCGCTCGTCCTCCTCTTTGAGATATCGGGTTTCCTCCACCATGGTGATGGCTTGAGCCGGGCATTCTTCGGCGCAGATTTCGCACCCCTTGCAGTATTCATAATTGATTTTCGGCGGAATGGTCCTGGAGATCACCCCGTCCGGACAGAACAGCCAGCAGATAAAGCAGGCTTCTTTTTGGGTTTTTGCCGGAATGCATTTTTCCGTATCGATCACCGGCCGCGACACCCGCCAGGAACCGGTTTTTCCGCCATCACCGGGGCCGGGCTCACTGTGGGAGGTTCGGCAGGCAAACCTGGTTTTTTTCATCAAACCGCCTCCGTCTCATAATCGCCGAGAAGGGTTTTTTCATAGGTGGCCCTGGCCGCCTTGGCGTTGCGCCGGGGGCGCTTGCCGGCAAACTCATCCTCGATGGCGGAAAGCAGGGCGTCCAGTTCAATCAGCCCGCTGGCCCTGGCAAAGGCGCCGATGATCCCGGTGTTGACGATGCCGTAGGGAAGGCCGGTCTTGGCGGCGATGGTGGTGACGTCGGCGGTTGCCACCTTCAGGCCGTTAAAATGAAAGGCATCCGGCCCTTTGGGGGAATTGATGATGACCCATCCACCGGGTTTAATGCCGTGGGTGACGTCCGCCTCCTCGACAAGCAGATGGTCCAGAACGACCACCATGTCCGGTTCGGTTATCGGGGAAAGGTCATAGATCTTGTTTTTGGAGATTTTCAGGGAGGTCAGCACCGGTGCGCCACGCCTTTCCGTGCCGAAGGTGGGGGTCATGACCACGCCGCTGTAACCCGCGCTAAACGCCGCGTGTGCCACGATCTTGGCCGCGGTGATGGCGCCCTGTCCGCCGCGCCCGTGCCACCTGATTTCAATAACGTCTTTTCTCATTTTTTAAGGCTTTCGCCGATGATCATGGGGTCAAACATCATCATCCTTGAATGATGTATCGCATCTGTCCCGCTGCAGCCCTATGGGGAATTGCCGCAGGGTTGGAAACTATGAAAAACCGCTTTTTTTGTCAACCTTTTTAAAAGATTTCCTTCATTCAAGGGTTGTCCATTTTTAGATCGACCCGGCATGTTAATTTTTCTTGATCATATGCCGTAAAATTATTAGGGAGGGAAGGGCAAAAAATAATACAAAACAGATATCAACCGGATCATGCATGGAGTAAGAGATGGCGCTACGCGTTGAAAAAGCCGAGCATCTGAAGCCGCTGCCGAATGAAGCAGACCTGACCTTTGGGACGATTTTCACCGACCACATGTTTAACATGGATTATGATCCTGAAAACGGGTGGCATAACCCCCGGATCGAGCCTTACCAGCCGTTTCGAATGGATCCCTCCACCATGGTGCTGCATTACGGTCAATCCATATTCGAGGGCTTAAAGGCGTTTAAGACACAATCCGGCGGGATTCAGGTGTTCCGTCCCGAGCAGAACTTTATGCGGTTCAACCGCTCGGCGGCCAGACTCTGCATTCCGCCGGTGGACGAGACATTTGCCCTTGAAGCGATGAAAGAACTGCTGCGTCTGGAGAAGCGATGGGTCCCCGGAGCGCCCGGAACATCCCTGTATATCCGGCCGACGATCATCGCCATGGACCCCTACCTGGGGGTGCGGGCCTCGAACACCTACCGGTTTTTCATCATCCTTTCCCCGGTGGGGGCGTACTACAAGGAGGGGTTTAACCCGGTCAAGATCTGGGTCAC
>CAZFWD010000084.1:0-6464 GCA_964522535.1 uncultured Desulfonema sp. | reverse complement strand
ATAAACATCAGCCAGGGCGCGGTTCCCAGCCAACGGTCCAGAAGCAGACCGATGAACAAGCCGATAAATATCGCAAACGCCACCGAAAATCCGAGGCTGCTGTAATAGGCAAGCTCCCGGATCATCTCCCTGGTTTCTTTCTTCATTCACCCCTCAGGGACAACCCATCGCCCCATTGAAAAATTTTTGTCTACCACATGAAAAAAATGACGTCAATAATAAAAAACAAAAAAATTTAACGGATTGTCACATGCCCGCAGGCAACCGCAGTGAAAACCTCCCCGATGATCCACCCGGGAAGGCCCTGGTCGTGCAACGCGGCCAGGCAGTCTTGAACGCGGTTTTCGGCAAGTGAGACAACCAGGCCGCCCGAGGTCTGCGGGTCAAAAAACAGGTCCGCAAGCACCGCGTCAATGCCGGCGGCGATGGTCACCTTGTTCCCGCAGAATTTTTTATTGTTGTATGCGCCGGCCGGAAACAGTCCCATGGAGGCGAGTTCAAACACCCCCTCGATGAGCGGAAGCGCTTCGGCGTAAAGGATGATCTCTTTTTCAGCGGCCCGTGCCATTTCCAGCACATGCCCGGCAAGCCCGAACCCGGTGATATCGGTGCAGCCGCTGGGCTGAAAACGGGCCATGGTTTCAGCCGCGTACCGGTTTAAGGTCGATGACACCTCGATCAGGTTTTTAATGGCGGCCGCATTTGTCAGTTTCCCCTTGAGTGCGGTGGACAGGATGCCGGTGCCGATGGGCTTGGTCAGGATCAGGCGATCCCCCGAGGCCGCGCCGGCGTTGGTCAGCAGCTGTTTGGGATGAATCAGGCCGCTCACGGAAAGCCCGTATTTGAATTCCGGATCGTCAACGCTGTGGCCGCCCACCAGGATGGCCCCGGCCTCGTGGATTTTTTCAAGCCCGCCCGCCAGGGTTTCTTTCAGAACAGACTCCGGAAGATCGTCGGCCGGAAAACAGACGATATTCATGGCGGTGATCGGACGGCCGCCCATGGCGTAGACGTCGCTGAGGGCATTGGCCGCGGCGATCCGACCGAACTCATAGGGCGAATCCACGATCGGCGTGAAAAAATCAAGGGTCTGAATCAGGGCCAGGTCATCGCTGAGCCGGTACACGCCGGCATCGTCGGAGGTCTCCAGCCCCACCATCAGGTTCGGGTGGGTTTCCACCGGAAGGCTTGCAATGATCCGCTCCAGGACCCCGGGAGCCAGCTTCGCAGCTCAGCCCGAGGCCCGGGTTTTCTCGGTCAGCAGGTATTTCTTTTCAGGCGGGTTTGTTTCCATGTATTTTTTTTTGCCTTTCTATAAGACTACCGTTTTTGCATCAAACACCGGTCCGTCCGTGCAGGCGTGCCGGTATGTGTCTGTCCCGGTTGTTCGAACAGCGCATCCAAGACAGACACCGAAGCCACAGGCCATGATCGTTTCGATGGCGATTTCGCAGGGGATGTTTTCCATTTCCGCGATGCCTTTGACGGCGGCCAACATCGGCATCGGCCCGCAGGCGTAGATCATCTCGGGTCGTTGATTTTTCAGCCATTTTGTCAGGGCATGGGTAACCAGCCCCTGTTCCCCTTTGGTTCCGTCTTCGGTGGTGATGTGAATCTTCATTCCGAGGGCGGTGAACACGGGGTTACATAAAACATCGGGCGATGATTTGCCGCCGATAAACACGGTGCAATCCGCCGGGGGGATCGTCGCCGCAAGCCGATCCGCCAGAAAGACCAGCGGCGCCACGCCGATCCCGCCGGCGACCAGGACGTTTTTTGTATATTTCGGGGAGATCGTAAACCCATGCCCCACCGGGCCGAGAAGATCAAGCCGGTCCCCGGGACAGGCCTGGGAGAGGTCACGGGTGAAGGCACCGACCGCCTTGTAGAGGATGTCGATACCATTTACCGTCTGGTCGTCGTAAACCAGACGGTGAATGGAAAACGGGCGGCGGAGCAAAGGACCCGTCCCTTCCAAAAAGCGGAGGGTGACGAACTGGCCGGGTTGTGCCTTCGCGTATGCGGGCCCGCATGCCAGGGAGATGCGATGGTATCCCGGGGCTTCACGGGTGTTTGATATGATTTTCGCTTTTTCCTGCTTCATTTGACCGCCTGAAGGTTTTAAGACCGATCACCGCGGCGAACCGGCCCGTGGGGTCCGCGTGTCGGTAGGAAAAAAACAGGTGCGGGTTGCATTTGGTGCAGATCCCGGACAGCTCTATATTTTTAGGTGAAACGCCGCTGCGGGCAAGCTGGTCGCAGCTGATCCGCCAGAAATCAAAGTGGTTCGCACGGTTTTTATACCCTTGAAAACGTGCCGGGATCTCGGTTTGATCGTTTTTAAACTCGGCGCAGCAGGGGCCCAGCGACGGGGAAATGCCCGCCCGAATGTTTTTAGGGTTGCAGCCGAACCCTTCGATCATGGATGCCACGCAGCGCCCGATGATGTTCTTCAGGCTGCCCCGCCAGCCGGAATGGATATTGGCGATCACCTGCTGATGGGGGTCATACAGCAGGATCGCCTGGCAGTCGGCAAGCCTTATGCCCAGCGCCTTTCCCCGAACGTTGGTCACCAGGGCGTCTCCGGTCATTTGCGTGCCCGTGGTGATTTTTTTTTCGTTCTGTTCAGTGAGGATCACCACCCCGGCCTGATGTACCTGTTTTAAAAACATAAGGGCTGCGCTGTCCAGATCCAGGGTTTCGGCGGCCCGGTCGTGCATCGCAGCCTGTTCCCCGTCCTCACCGTCCGTGCCTGTTTTCAGTCCGCCTCTGTTTATGCGGAACCCGTTGCAGCGGGTGAAGATGCCGTGACAAACCTCCGAAAAACCGGAAAGGTTGTTAAACTGAAAGAAATACAGTCCGTTTTTTTGTTTCAACAGCATGCCTGCTCCGGGTGCGGCTTCTTTTTTTGAGTAAAACTTCTAAAAGGCATAGGCCGAGGGCGCCCTTTCTTGAAGACAATTAAACGGCCTTCGGGAGGTGATGACATCCGCAAACGCAAGCGTCGCTGTCGCCTCGGCCTCGGCCTGGTCCAGCCTGGCCAGGATTTTTCCCGTCGGCGCGATGATCTGCGACCTGCCGGGAAACCTCAGTGCGTCATCCTGCCCGCAGCGGTTTGCCGCCACGATAAAGATATGGTTTTCAATCGCCCGGGCCCTGAGCAGGATATCCCAGTGGTCGATCCGGGATTCCGGCCACTGGGCCGAGACGATCACCATGCGCGCGCCGCAAAGGGCAAGGACACGGCAGAGTTCCGGGAACCTCAGATCGTAACAGGTCATCAGGCCGATGGGACCGGCGGATGTTTCGCATACCTGAGCCTGGTTCCCGGCCTTAAAATAGGTGTTTTCTTTGTTCGGCCCGAACAGGTGGATCTTGCGGTACGCGCCGGCAACCCTTCCGTTTCGGTCGATCAGATAAAGGGTGTTGTAGAGACCCCCCTCGCAGGTTTCAGGCATGGAACCCGCGATCATCAGACCGGCGGTTTTGGATAGATAGCTCAGGATGTCAAGGATTTCCGGGGTTTTTTCCGCGTGCGTTTTAAGATGAGAGTGATCGAAACCGCAGGACCACATCTCGGGAAGCACCACCAGATCAGCGCCCCGCTCGCTTAACCGCCGAATGCCGTTGCAGGCGTTTTGAAGGTTTGGCTCGATTTTTCCCTTTTTGATATCGAGCTGAAGGACACCGGCCCGAATAGATCGCGGATCGGTCATGGGATCGTTCCCCGTGTCGGTTGCTTTTTTGGCATCGTTGCTGTTCCCTGTTTGAGCATAACGGCTATCCATATCATGATCGCCGCCGTGAATCAATGCGCACGCGCAATGGTCAGCACATCCACGGATTCCGCGCCGGAGCCCATGAGCACCCTGGCGCATTCATTCACCGTGGCCCCCGTTGTCAGCACATCGTCGATTAAAAGCATTTTTTTGTTTAAGACCCGGGACGCATCAATGACCCTAAAAGCGTTTTTGATGTTTGTTTTTCTTTTTTCCCGTCCCAGGCCGGTCTGGGAGGCGGTCTTTTTTTTTCGAATAAGCACCTGCTGCGTTAAATCCATAGGGGGAAGCGGGGCGTCCGGTTCGCGGGCCAGATACCCCCATTCGCGCAGGATAAGCGCTGACTGGTTAAATCCCCGCTGTTTCAATTTGGAGATATGCAGCGGAACCGGCAGCGCCAGATCGAAGCGGCTGCCGGCGTAGTCTTTCAAAAAGGCCGCGTAAAGCAACATCGCGAAGGGCGGGGCGAGTTGAATGCGGCCGTTGTATTTAAAGGCGTGGATCAGCGCCATGACCGCGCCGTCGTATATCCCCGCCGATCGGACCGCGTGGTGGTATTTTTGGGTTTGAATGCAATCCCCGCACAGATGATCCGCGCCGTTCCGGGTTTCGAACATGCGGCCGCATTGGGTGCAGTAGGGGGAGGTGATCGGGGTGAAGCCCATGATGCAATCTGAGCAAAGAAAGGGCGACATGATCCGGCAAAACAGTTCGTCCATGGGCATATCGCGCAACTGCCGCCGGGGAATAACCCGCCACGGGGCATCCCCGCCGTGATCCAGGAACCTGCCGCAGGCCTGGCATTTGGCGGGAAAGAGCACGTTTGTGACGGCTTTTTGTGTCTGCTTCAGCATTTGCGCGAATGCGCCGTCAGCCATTTTTTATCTTTTCCACCACCGCCTTTCCAAAGGCGGAGCAGGAGACCTCGGTCGCGTTCTTCATCTGGCGGGCCAGGTCATAGGTTACCATTCCCGATAGAATGGTTTTCTGAAGGGCGGTTCGAATCACCCCGGCCGCCTCCCTCCAGCCCAGATGGTCCAACATCATGGCGCCCGAAAGGATCAGGGAACCCGGGTTGACCTTGTCCAGGCCGGCGTACTTGGGCGCGGTGCCGTGGGTCGCCTCAAACACCGCGCAGTCATCCCCGATGTTTGCGCCCGGGGCCATGCCCAGCCCGCCCACCTGGGCGGCCAGGGCGTCGGAGAGATAATCCCCGTTTAAGTTCGGAGTGGCGATCACGTCGAATTCCTCTGGACGAAGCAAAACCTGCTGGAACAGCATGTCCGCGATCCGGTCCTTGATGACGATTTTGCCCTCGGGCGGTTTTCCGCCGAACCGATCCCAAAGCGCTGCTTCGGTGATAACCGCGTTTTCAAATTTTTCACCGGCGACCTCGTACCCCCATTTGCGAAAGGCCCCTTCGGTGAACTTCATGATATTCCCCTTGTGCATGAGGGTGACGCTTGGGTAGCCGTTATTCAGGGCATATAAAATGGCCTTGGCCACCAGCCGCTTGGTGTTTTTTTCGCTGATGGGCTTGATGCCGATGCCGGCGTTTTCGGGTATTTTCGCCCCCATTTTTTCGGAAAGAAAATCGATCACTCGTTTGGCGTCCTCGGTTTCCGCCTCCCATTCGATCCCGGCATACAGGTCCTCGGTGTTTTCCCTGAAGATCACCATATCGATTTTTTCAGGGGCCTTCATGGGGCTTGGCATCGGATCCATATACCTCACCGGCCGGACGCAGGCGTAAAGGTCCAGTTCCTGGCGGATGGTCACATTCAGGCTTCTGAAACCCTTGCCGACGGGTGTTGTCAGCGGGCCCTTGATCGCCACGCGATGCTCCCTGATGGAATCCAGCACCTCTTTGGAGATCCATTGCCCGGTCTTTTCATACCCCTTTTCACCGGCATACAGTTCAAGCCAGTTGATTCCCCTGTCGCCGTGGTAGGCTGCGGTCACAGCCCCTTCGATCACGGCCTTTGCGGCCCGCCAGATATCCGGGCCGGTTCCATCCCCCTCGATGAAGGGAATGGTGACATAATCCGGAACCAGGAGGGTGCCGTCCGGGTTTTTTATAATTTTTTTTACGTCGGCCATTCGTTTTTTTACCCTTAAAATGCGTTTATGCCTTGTTTTTCATCCGCTGGCGGTATGCCTCGTACATGGCGATGCCGCCGGCCACCGAGGCATTGAGGGAATCCACCGGGCCGGTTTGCGGAATAAACCGCAGCATATCGCAGTTTTTTTTAACCAGCGGCCGAATCCCGCTTTCCTCGCCGCCGATCACAAGGGCGCAGCCGGCGGTAAAATCGGTCGCGTAGATGGACTGGTCTGCCTGTTTGTCCAAACCGATAATCCAGGTATCGATTTTTTTCAAGTCTTTGATCGCGCCGACCATATTCGTCACCCGGGCCAGCCGAATATGCTCCAGGGCGCCAGCCGAGGTTTTGGACACAATCGGGCTCGGGGCCGCGGACCGGTCCAGGGGAATGATCACGCCCGTGATACCGGCGCACAGGGCGGTTCGAATCAGCGCCCCCAGGTTGTGCGGGTCCACCACATTATCGATCAGCAGATACAGGGGAGGATCCGCACCGGGGGTTTCGGTGATTTCCGAAAAGGAAGAAACGGGATAGGGGCTCACCCTGGCCGCGACGCCCTGGTGGGTATCCGTGCCGGTCA
>CAZFWD010000083.1:0-13317 GCA_964522535.1 uncultured Desulfonema sp. | reverse complement strand
ATAAACCGGAGCTGCCATTGCGCGGTTTGTTCCCAGGTGCGCCGGGAACGGCGCGGCGGTGCAGGGGGCGGGCTGAAATGAACATTGAGGGGCAGGTTTTGGGGATTTTTTGCGCTTTTTTTTGAGCCGGGCGGTGCGCCGGTGATCGGCGGCCGGGGTCCGGATCGGCGGCGGGGTCCCTGGAAATAAAAAGAATAGATACGTTTTTATTTGATTTCGTTTTTGAAAAACGAAAGTTTTAACGATCATTTTTTATAAAATAAAAAAGCCATAAAAAACCATTGACTTTCTTTTTTTAATCCCTATACTTTATATCAAAAAAGGGGGTTTTTGTTTTAAAACATCAAAAAAGGGGGTTGAAATGCCGGAAAAAGCGGAGGGAAAAACAAGGACGGTGGCCTACCTGCGGGTCAGCACGGAGGGGCAGGACGTTGAGAAAAACAAGGCGGACCTGCTGGTGTTCGCCAATGAGCGGGATTTCGGCCGGGTCGAGTTTGTGGCGGAAAAAGTATCCGGGACCGTGCCCTGGCGGGAGCGGAAAATCGCAGGGGTGATCGACGGGCTGGGCGCCGGGGATCGGCTGATCGTGCCGGAGCTGTCGCGGCTGGGGCGGTCCATGCTGGAGATTATCGAGGTCCTGCACCTGGCCTTACAGCGGGGGATTCGGATTTATGCGGTCAAGGGCGGCTGGGAGCTGGCGGACAACATCCAGTCCAAGGTTGTGGGGATGGTGCTGGCGATGGCCGCGGAGATTGAACGGGATCTAATTTCGGCGCGGACCAAAGAGGGGTTGGCTGCGGCCAAGGCCAGGGGTCGGCAGCTGGGGCGGCCGAGCGGGCCGGGCAAGAGCAAGCTGGATCAGCACGCCGAGGAAATCAAGGCGCTGCTGGGCCAAGGGTCCACCAAGACCTGGGTGGCGGCCAAGTATGGCACCACGCCTCAAAATTTGGCCAACTGGCTGCGGAAGAATGATTTATAATGGTGGTGGCGGCGGGAGCGGAGCGGGAGCCGGGGCGCTTGCGCCCCGGCGATTCCGACCGGGCCGACCCCACCCCCCCTATATATCTATTGGCGTGGAATTTTTTTAAACTTTTTGGGTTTGTTTTTTATGAGAAAAAGAACAAAAATTTGCCTTCCGGGGGTTGCGGGGAGCCGGAACAAGGCGGAACGCCGGAACGCCGCCGGAACGCCGGCGGAACACCCTCTTAATATAATATATATAATAAAAATAAATATATATAAGGAAAAAAAGCCCGGTGTTCCGGCGTTCCGCCATTTTCGACGAAGAGAGAGAACATTTTTTGTGGCGAAAATTTTTTCTTTTTTTAATTTAAAAGTTTTTCTCTCTCTCTTCCCGGCGGAACGCCGGAACTTTGCCCCAAAAACAGTCTTATTAGTTGATTTTATTTAAAAAAAGGTGTTCCGCCGGCGTTCCGGCGGCGTTCCGGCGCGGGTGGGTTTTCGGGGTGTTTTCTTCATTAACCCCTTAATATTTATGGATTATCAAAGGAGGTCGCCCATGAGCAGCAACGCGGAACTTTTAAGGTTTAAGGAGCCCCCTCCACCCGAAAAGGAGGAGGCGGAGGTTTTGTTTCATTCCCCCTTTGAGGGGGAGCCGGTCCCGGTTGTGGTGGGTGCCGCCGCGTTTATTCCTCTCGACAAAATTCCCAATGCGCTGTGCGATGCGCTGTGCGCCATGGCCACCTTTAAAAATCCGGGGTATGCCCTGGCGAAAAAGGCGGGCCTGCCCCTGCCGGATGAATACCTGAAAGCCTGGTGGATCAAGGATAATGTGCTGGCCCTGCCCAAGGGGGATCTGCGCGGGGTTTTGGATGTGTTTCACCGCCGGCGGATACCGGTGGAGTTCGTCGATCAATGCGCCGGTCGCCCCCTGCCGTCTATTCCGGCCCCCCGGCAGCCCCTGTCGGCCCCCCTGGCGCGGGTGGTTTTGGCTTTAAGTGAAAAACGATACAAAATTTTTGCAGGGGGTCAGGGGGAAGATGATGATAAACGGGTGGCCGCGCACTTGATCGCCGCTCACGGTCAGCGCACCCTGGTCGTGGTGAAGCGACGCTGGCAGCTTCACGCCTGGAAAAAAATGATTCTTGAAACCCTTGATCTTCCCGAGTCGGATATCGGCCTGGTGGGGGATGGCGAGAAAACCATTGACGCGCCCATCACGGTCGGCATCGACCGGTCGTTATATCAGTTTGTTCCCCATTTTAAAAAGTCCGTGGGGTTTTTAGTTATCGACTACTGTGACCTGGCCAACATCAAGATATTTTTTCAACTGGCCTGGAACATCCCCGCGAAATATCTTATGGGTATCGCCACCCAGACCCGAAGGCGGGATAATTTGACCGGCCTGATGCGGTTGTTTCTTGGGCGGTTCACCATGACCGCGCCCGAGGTCGACGCCTCGGGACCGCCGGTTCTGGTGGTGGTTTCCCCGTCCGGGTGCTCCCCCGAGGCAGAGGGGTATGATGGCGTGGTGGGGACGATCTGCGCTGATGCGGTTCGGACCCGCCGGGTGTTTATGGATATTTTGGGCGCCATCGGGGAGGGCTCCCGGGTTCTGGTGGTGGGGCCGCGGATTCGCCACCTTCAGGAAATCCAGGCGCTGTTGATGAAAAACTATCGGGCCGCGGAGCTGGTGACCGGAAATACTTCGGCCCCGGAGGCGGGCCGGGTCTGCGCCGGTTTTTTAAAAGACGAGGTGCAGGTGGTGCTTGTGACCGCCAAGTCTTTGGCCGGCCTGCCCTCAATCGAGGCGGATGTCGCCGTGGTGGCGGCCCCGTTTTCTTCTTTTGATGTCGCCACCCATCTGGCCCGGCGCGTGCGGCCCAAGGGAACCGTGCTGGAGTATGCGGATGATCACCCCCTGGCGGCGGCCTCTTTGCGCTCCCGCCTGGCATTTTATCGGCGTTTGAGGATGGCGGTGAAATATTAAATAGAATAATCCCAAAACTACACCCATAAAAACAAAGCAAAAACAAAGGCTTATTTTTTTTGTGGGTATATTCACAAAAAAAGTCTTGAGCCCCCGCCTTTAAAAACGCAATAAAAACAACCCCTTAATATGTGTCAACAACAAAAAACAATAGTCTTGGGTTTCCCTGGGTTTCACAGCGTTTCACAGCGTTTCCCAGCAGTTCACTTTTTCCCTTCTTAATTTAGCCCTCAAAACCCGTGGTAGATTGTTACCGCTTAATGTGAAAAATTTTTTTTAAGCGGGGCAACATGGGGCAACGGCTTTCAAAAATCGAACGGCTGGGCCTTTCCGAGGTGGTTCAAGACCTGGTGGTATCCGGGATCACCACCCGGGCCGCCATTGCCGGCGTTTTGCGTGATCAGCACCGCGCCGCCGTCTCCGACGCCACGGTGGGTCGATATCTATCCCGGCTGAAGGCCGAGGCCGGCGGCAAGGCGTTTCAAATCATTTCCGACCACGTCGACCGCGTTGTCCCCGAAGACCTAAAGGCCCTGGAGGCTATGGAGGCGTTGGCCTACGCCTGGGCCATGGAGGCATCGGTCCCCCAGGCCCGGCGCATCGCCGAGGCCGCCGCTCAAATCGCCGAAAAAATGGAATACTGGCGATCCCTTCTGTTGGCCGAGGTCCAAAACCCCACCGACCAAATCAAGGAAATCATCTCCGAGTGCCTCTCCATGGTCCAGGCCGACGCCCGGGAGCAGGACCAGCGGTTGCGGGCCATGCGGGCCGCGGTGTCCATCATCGACCTTAAACTGTCCAAGGCCGGGCTGCTGGACGATGACACCAAGGGGCGGATTGTGTTTCTCTCCCGCACCGAGGCGGGGCGTTCCGATAAAAACGATGACGCTCCGGCCCGGCTGCGGCTGGTGCATGACGGGGGGGACCCATGACGCTATCCAAGCGCGATCTGGTTTTTGATCCCGGTCCCACCCAGGAGGCGTTTGTGGAATCTGACGCCCACATCGTGGTGCTGATCGGGCCGATGGGTGAAGGAAAAACCTATGCCGGCGCGTTCGGCCCGGTGCGGCACGCCCTGCGCTGCGGCCGGGACATTCGCGGCGCCCTGATCCGAGACACCCACCAGAACATCAAAATATCCACCGCGCCGGACATCAAGGAGATTTTTGGGGATTTTGTCGAGTTTAAAGATGACTTTAAAAAGATGATTATCCATTCCCAGCCCAAGGTGGAGATGGACCTGTTTGGAATCGACGACCCGGCGGCCCTGTCTAAACTGCAAGGCCCACAGTATGCGATTATCTGGCTGGAGGAACCGGCCCCCATTATCGCCCGGGTGAATGCGGGCCTGCCTCGGGGGGTGTTTGATATGGCCGTGGCCCGGGCGGCCCGGCAAAAAAATACCATCATGCGGGTGCAAATCACCCAGAACCCCGCGGACGAGGACCACTGGACCGAGGAGGTGTTTTGGGCGCCCCGGGTGTTTTATCGGGACCCCAAGACCGGGGCGGAGATCATCAAGGCGTGTTTTCGCATTCCCGTGGGGGAAAATCGGCACCTGTCGGATTTGTCCCGAGCCGCCAATGCCGCGGCGTTCCAGTCGGACCCCGGCAAGTTCGCCCGCTACGTCGAGGGTCGGGCCGCTCCGGTCCGGCTGGGGTCCGCCGTGGTTTCCACCTATTCCCCCCAGCGGCATTACCTGCAGGACATTGAGCTGCCCGTGACCCCGGATGCCACCGGGGTGAGGCTTTGGGACGCCTACCACCATCCCGCCTGCCTGATCGGCCAACTGCTGCCCCCGCACCGCCTGGTGATTCATGATGTGGTGTATCGGGAGGGGGTGGGGGTGCGGGAGTTGATTGAAAACGACATCAAGCCGCTGCTGGCGTCCTCCAAGTATAAGGACAAGATTTTTACCTGGCGCGACATCGGCGACCCCTCCATGCAGACCCCGGACCAGTCCACAGTCAACCAGACCACGGCCAATGTGATTTATGAGCTTTTAGGGGGGAATTTTGAACCCGGTCCCACCCGGTGGCCGGCCCGGATTGATCCGGCCATCACCGCATTCAACCGAAACGCCCTGGATGGTCAGCCCCTGATTCAACTTTCCCGCTCGGCCCGGTTTCTGCACCGGGCGTTAAACGGGGGGTGGTTCTGGAAGGTGGATAATACCGGCAATGCGGCCGGGTCCGCGCCCGTCAAGAATCAGTTTTCCCACGTGGGCGACGCCCTGCTTTACGGGGTTGCGATCCTGTTTCCGTTTGACGCGGCCCTGCCCTATGACGAACTGAAAAAAATATCCCAGAAAGACCGCATGTCCCGGGCCATGAGCTACGCCATGGCCGGGCATCGGCGGGCGGGTGGGGGGGTTTGATGATTAGAGATTACGGAAAATACGGGCGTTATTGGGAGATGCGCCGGGGCGGTCCGCATGCAAAACGCCACCGCGAAATTTTTAAATGTAGCGACTGCGGCGCGGAAACCGTTTGTGAAAACGGGTGGAACGGAGCGCCCGATCCATCAAACTGCAAGCCCTGGTGCCGATCCAGAAGCGAGGACTGGCGCCCCGGCCACGTAACAGAGGCGTACCGGAAAAACTATGATGCGATTTTTCGAGGGGGGGGGGTTGGATCTCATTGACGGCCTGGTGGCCCTGGCCCTGGGGTTGTTTTTTTACATGATGCGCCGGTTTGGAACCTCTTTAGACAACAACGCGGCGGCGATCATTGCCCTGGGCCAGCGGATGAACAAGGTGGAGACCACACAGCACACCTGTCAGGAAAGCCTGGAGAAGCGGTTGAAGAAAGGGGACGCGGCGTTTGACGCGCTGGATGTTCAGGTGACTGAGTTTGTTAAAATTTTAGCCGAGTTTCGCGCGGTCATTGCGGCGTTAAAAGAAACCCAGGACAAGCTGGAACAGCGCGTTTGGAATGACCACGAAAGGAGGTCTGGTGCCGATACTAAACCATGATCCGTCCGCTGATGTAATGAACGAGCTGCTGGCTGCCGGGGCGGACCTTGAGCGCCGGGTGGAGGCGGCCCGTGCTGGTGCGGCCTATGACGCCCAGGAGCTGGCCGAGCGCGAGGAGGCGGCTGCGGCCTACTGCGGCGAAAACGAAAAGCATTTTGTGGATTTTTGCGCCGACTGCATTCGCCAGTCCAATGACGCCAACAAGGAGATTCGCCAGGTGCAGGCGGAGTGCTGGGCCTGTTTTAAGGAAAAGGAGCCCCTGTCGTATTCCCGCAAGGAGACCTGGCAGAGCCGGATCGTGGTCTCCAAGCCGTTTCCCACGGTGATGTACGGCGCTTCCACCATTAAAAAAGCGTTTTCGCCGGACTTTTTGACGATTCGGGATGAAAAAGACGAGCGGGCCGCGGATTTCTGGAAAACCGTCTTAAAGTACCAGACCAACGAGCTGCACGCGGACCTGCCGCGTAAATTCACCGATGCGTCCATTATGGGGCTGGCCGTGGGGCAGGGTATGGAGGTGATTCCGACCTATGTGTCCGGCCGCGGGCTGGCCTATGACCTGGTGGAGCCGTGGAAAATCTGTCGGGACCCGGATGCGCCGCCCCGGGATTCTCAGGGGGGGCTGTATTGGATTCATCAGGAATGGCTGGACTACTATGTTTTAAAAGAGGGGGAGGCGTCGGGCAAATACTTTGAGGTGGACCGGTCCAAGGCCGTGTCTCCGGTCAATGTGGATGATCCGTTTATGACCGAGCAGGCGGTGCGGGCGCGAAAGGACCAGGTATGGAGCCGGTCCGATTTTCGCACCATGATTCTGGTGTCTGAGTTTTGGGGCGGGGTGCTGTCCCCCAGGGGGGAAATGCTGCTGCCCAGGGCCACCTATACCGTGGCCGGGGGCCGGGTGGTTGAGCTGCCCCATACCGTATCTTACCGCCGGCTGCGCTGGCCCGGGGTGTCCTGGTCGCCCATGCCGGACCTGCTGGCCCATGGCGGCCGGGGTCTGCTGGAGGGGATCATCACGGTGTGGGAGTCCATGTGCAACCTGATGTGCCTGCACGAGGACGCCATGAAATGGGTGGTCAACCCGCCGTCTGAAATCAATGTCAACGGGCTGGTGGACCCCACGGATGTGGAGGACTGGCCCGGCAAAAAGTATCTGGTGAAAAACACCCCCAACGGGCAGCAGGTGGTGCGCACCATTCCGCACCACGACGCGACCAGCTCGGTGTTGGCCAACATGCAGTATCACGACATGAATTTTCAGCGCGGCTCCATGGTGACCGATGCGGTTCAGGGTCTGCCGGGGTACCGCAAGGACATCACCGCGCGGGAGGCCTCCCAAAACCTGGAACAGAGCATGGGGGTTTTTGGGTTGATGGGCTCCAATCTCGAATCCGGATGCGTGGAGCTTTTGTCCGCGTCCCAGGATGTGATTGAGAGCTACGGGGCGGTGGCGGATTTTCAGGATATTTTATCCCCCGAAACCCTTTTGCGCGCCGCCCAGGCCGGCGGGTTCCCCCCGCTGTCCGGGTCTTTCAGCGTGTCCGGGGTCGCCTCCCTGATGAAGGATCAGGAGGTGCTTAAAACCCTGACCACGATTATCGCGCCCCTGGCCGAAAGCCCCACGTTTAAGCCCTATATCGACCCCTATAAGACCTTGCGGGGGATCGAGCGGCGGACCAACCTGCGCGACGAAGGGGTGATTGTGGACGAGAAAACCGCCGCCGCCAAAAAACAAATGATGTTGCAGGCGGCCCTGGCGGACATGCAACCGGAGGGGCAACCGGGCCGGGAGCCCGGCCCGGCGCCGGGCGGCAACCCACAAGGAGGAAACCATGTCGTATAGCCCCATTTCCGGCGGTCCCATGGACCCCCTGACCCTGCGGCTCGTGGACCACGAGCGGACGCTTCAACAGCGGGCCGAGGCTGACGCCAAAATTGACCGGTTGAAGGATATGGCGACATTTTCCGCCGTATCGGAATCTAAAGCCGCCGCAAAGCTGGTGGATTTAATTGAGGGGGTGCTGTTTTCCCGGATCACCGTGTTGTTGGAGCAGGACCCCGAGGCTGAGGCGGCCCTAAAAATTTTACGCGCATTTAACGCCGAGCGGGATGTGGCCCGCCGGGCGGCAAAAGAATTGATACACAATCCCTAAAGCCCCACCGATGGGTGGACTACGCAAAAGGAGATGTAGATATGGACGTGGACAACACAGTCGTAAGCAAAGCCCAAGACCCGGGCCTTCGAAAGCTGTCTGATATGCAACAACAGGCAGGCCGTGTGTATGAAGGGGAGGCCCCGGACCACTCTTTGGAGACTGCTTTGCCCCAGGAGCCTGGGCCGGAATCCCCGGTCGAGGCTGACCCGCCCCCGGTGGACAAGGAGCCCGAGCCGGAACCCCCGGCTGATTCGAGTCCGCCAGTGGACAAGGAATCTGAGCCGGAGCCCCCGGTCGAGACGAACCCGCCTTCGGCGGACACTTCACCTTCCGGGGAACCCGAGACGAACCCGCCCTCGGCGGATACTTCACCCCCAGATACTTCGCCCCCGGGGGCGCGTCACAAGAGCTGGGGCGCGGCTGAAAAGTCCTACGCCCACGCCCAGGCCAAGATGACCACCTTGGCCCAGGAAAACGCCCACCTCAAAAAGCGGCTGGCGGCCAGGGAAAGGGCCGAGGCGGAGGCCCGCGCCAAGGAATTGGCCGCAGCCCGCGAGCAGAAGGTGGCCGAACGCTATGAGCAGGCGGTGGCCGCGCTTTCCGAGTTGGATGAATATGACCCGGACTACAAGCATAAGGCCGCCAAGGTGTGGGCGGATTGCCACCGGGATGTGAACCAGATCGAGCCCCGGGGGGTGACCCCAACAGATGTGTCGTCTTCGGATGTGTCGTCTTCGGGTGACCATTCCTCCGCTCCCGCAGACGACCCCCCCGGCGGCGTTGTGCCGCCGGAGGGACCCCCTCCCGAGCCGGGACCCGACCCCGAAGCGGTCCGGTCCCGAATTTTGGCCCGGTTTTCCGATCAGGGGGTAAGTGCTGAGGATTTCGGACTGGACGATCCGGTGTTTTTCGCCTTTGCGTCAAAGGCCCCGACGGTAAACGATCAGGGGGAGGCGTTGGCGTTTGAGGCCCAGGTGGACTGGGCCATTGACCAAACCCGAACCCACTACCAGGGGATGAAAAAGCGGCTGTTGCAGACCGCGGCCCAACCCCTGGGGCGCGGTGCGGTGTCGGGTAAATCAAAAACAGAACAGCGGCCCGCCGAGCGAACGACGCTCAACAGCGCGGTTGAAAAAGCGGTGGCCCGCCGAGTGTTGTAAAACAAGACAAAGACAAAAAGGAGTATTGAAAAATGGAATATACATGGACCAATGACGTGGCGGATGGATCGGTCTTAAAATGCCACGCGCTTTCCGAGCGACTGCTGGAGCAGGCGGCCTTGGAATTTGTCATGGCGCAGTTCGTGACGCCGGTGGAGGGGTTCGGCAAAAAAATGGGCGAGACCGTCACCCTGGAGTTTTTCAAAGCCCTGGACGTGCCCACCACGGCGCAGTTGACGGAAACCAACCGGATTCCCATCGACCAGATGGAGCGGAGTTCCCGGGCCATTACGGTGAGCGAGTGGGGCCGGGGGGTGCAGTATACCTCCCTGTCCGAGCAGCTCTCCAAGTTTTCTCCTCGGGAGTCCATTCAAAAAAGGCTCATCGAGCAGATGAAAAACGTCATCGACAACGCGGTGGGGGATGCTTTTGCCGAGGCCCTGATCGCGTTTCAGCCCACCAGCCTGACCGGTGGGACCTTTGACACCGACGGCACCCCCTCCACCACGGCCACTCACAACCTGACCGTGGCGCACCTGGCCGCGATTCGGGATTACATGACCGCGACCATTCACGCGCCTTTTTACAAGGGGAATCATTATATCGGCGTTTTTGCCACCAAGTCCCTGCGGGGCATCAAAGACGACCGGTATTTCCAGACCTGGAACCAGTACCTGCGCAAGGGGGACGTGATCTTCAACTCCGAGGTGGGTCAGGTGGAGTCCATCCGCATGATCGAATCCACCAATGCCTCGGCCCTGTCCAACGGGGTGGGGACCGGATCGGTGCTGGGCGAGGGGGTGGTGTTCGGTGACGAGGCCATTGCCCAGGTCGAGGTGGAAACCCCGCACCTGCTGGCAGACCCCAACTATGCCAGCGATTTCGGTCGGGTCAAGGCCGTGGCCTGGTATGGGGTGATGGCGTATGCCACCTGGTGGAACAGCGCGGACGACCGGGAGGCCAAAATCGTGCGGGTGACCAGCGCGTAACAAGACAGAAGTCAGAAGGACAGACGTCAGAATAAAAAAAGGAGAAAAAAATCATGCTGCTTAACATCGAAATACCCTTAATCCCGAGCTATCTGGTCGATTACGACGATACCGACGGGATTGATCTGGACCAGAGCGCCGCGGACGTGGCGGTGTTTGCGATCCCGTTTAAATGCGAGATCGTGCGGGCCATGCTGGCGATTTCCGAAACCTGCGCCGGCACGACCCCGGGCGTGGTGGATTTTGATATTCGCCCCACCATCAACGATGACACGAACCGCACCGCGGCCACGGCCGGGCACCTGCTGATGGGCACCACAGCCAAAGGCAAGGTGCTGTATGACGAGGTGGGCGCCGGCACCATTTTGTATCCGGGCCAGGAGGTGGTGGTGGAGATCGCCACCCAGCCCGTGGCCGACCCGGCCGGGCATTTCCGGCCCATGCTGCTGGTCAAACCGGTGCCCGAGGTGGTCGGCAACCTGGATGACATGGTTGAAACGGCTTAGGCCGGGTCATCATTGAAATAACAATCGGGGCGGGTTCCGCCCGCCCCCTTTTTTAAAGGAGAAAAGCTATGACAGCCTTTGCCTCAACGGATGTCACCATCACCCTGGCGGCCAATGATATCAATATCATGCCGGGGTCGATGAAGACGGTTTGCCTGCCGACCATTGCGTTCGGCGACGGCAGCCTCACCTACGCCACGGGCGGGGTGCCCCTGCCGGTCATCGGGCAATTCGGCATGAAGCGGGAGCTTCAGCGGTTGAGGATCGATCAGCCGGCGGCCAATGGGTTTGAGTATCGGTACGACAAGGACGAACACAAAATCAAAATTTACTGTCAGGGGTTTACCACCAGCTCCACGGCTGCGGATGCCAATGAAAACGGCGCCCTGGTGGAGAACTGCCTGGGTGTGGAAGGGGTCCCGCAGATTCCCAACACGGTGGCAGATACCACCTATGACATGGGGCAGCTCATTGAGGTGCCCAACGGCACAGCCCTGCCCGCGGTGACGCTGCTCTGCGAGGCCATCGGGGAATAACACACACTAAAAAAGGAGGAGAGCATGCAAAAACTGATCGTCAACCCCAAAGGGGGCACCCCCAAGGTGGTGCATGTGCTGCGGTCCTGGGTGAACACCCCGGGTCCCAGCGTGTATTTGTTTCACGGCACCGGGATTTACGGGTATGCGGACGGGTCCCCGGTGAAATCGGCCGAAGATTTAAACGTGATTGCGTCTGCGGCCCAGCGGGCCGTGGCCTTAAAATGGTGGGAGGGCCGGGGCAAGGCCCTGTCTGAAAAGTTTTACGCCGAAAAAGAGGCCGAGGAATCGGCCCGGGCCGGCGATTTTCAGGACAAGGGGCTGGCCGCCACGGAGCTGGATTATGTGATGTATGAATCCCGGCCCGCCACCGGCAAAAACCGGGCCTGGAGCGCCCCGTTCTCCTGGGTGGATAAGTTTTCCGCCCGGCCGGACTGGTGGGGCCAGGCGTCGGGGATCGCGTTTAAGGATATGGAATACCGCAGGGCCGACGCCGTGGTGCCCGACGACGCGGCCATTTCCGCCGGGGAGATTTAAATGGCCTACGGGGATGTATGGCATTGCCCCAAATGCGGGTTTTTATTCGTTGAGGATAACGAGATGTGGGAAGACGTGACCCGCTGCCCCAAGTGCGGGGCCGCGGTGAGGGAACCCAAACAGGTGGAGATCGCCGATGAGCTACGGAAGCATCGAGACCAGTATTGAAGATTTTTGCGATTTGGTATCCGCCCTGGTGCCGTTCTGTCCCGAATTTTTAAAGCAGCGGGCCGTGCGCGAATCCTTAGCGGAGTTTTTTGAGCAGACCCGCACCTGGCGGGAGATTATCGAGGAACAGCCGGCGTGCGCCGGGGATATCTGGTTTGACGCCAACGCCCTGGCCCGCCGGGTGTCGTCTCACGCCCTGGCTCTGGCTGTGGATGATGTGCTGTTGTCTGAGGACAAAACCCGCATTTCCAAGCTGGATATCGCCGAGATGGATTCCCGGCAGCCCGGCTGGATGGCCGATACCGCCGACGAGCCCACGGGGTTTCTGGTGTATAACACGCGCAAGATTCGGCTGTACCCCGCCATGGACGGGGATGCGGAGGATTGCGTGGATTTAGACATCGAGCTGGTGCTCACCTGTGATGGTGCGATTGAGACGATTCCAGACTATGTGTTTCAGTTTCACAAGGACGCCATTGTCAACGGCGCGTGTTGGCGGCTGGCCGCCATGCCGGGGATGCCCTGGAGCGATTCCGGCCGGGCGGCTTTCTTTATCGAGGCGTGCCAGGCTGAAATCAACGACGCGACGGCGGAGCAGGCCAAGCGGGCGATTGACGCGGTGAACATGCGCAGCCATCGCCGGTTTTTTGGATAAGCGGAGGGAAATATAGGGGATGAAGAATCATGCCTACCATTACGGCGCAAAATATTGTGGACAAGGCGGAGATTATTCTCCAGGACACCACCAATGTGCGCTGGCCGTCCACTGAGCTGCTGGGGTGGTTAAACGACGGCCAGCGCGAAATCGTCATGCGCAAGCCCGATGCGTATACCACCCGGACCGCCATCAAGGCCGCCGCTGAGACCCGTCAATCCCTGCCCGACACCGGGATTCAACTGATCGACGTGACGCGGAATATGGGTACGGACGGCACCACGCCGGGCGACGCCATTACCTATCTGCCGCGAAAGATTTTGGACAACTGCGTGCGGGACTGGCACTCCATGACCGCAGCGGCAACGGCGCAGCATTTCTGTTTTGACGAGCGGGACCCCAAGCAGTTTTTCCTCTATCCCCCCAATGACGGCACCGGGTATGTGGAGATCGTGTATTCGGCCGCGCCCGCGGATATCGCCATCGGCGCCACCATCACCCTGGACGATATCTATGCCAACGCGATTTTGGACTATATGCTGTACCGGGCTTACCTCAAAGACGCGGATTACACGGCCAACAACGATCGGGCGAATGCGGCGTATACGGCGTTTTTGACATCGCTGGGGCTAAAAGAGCAGGCCGAGGCGGCCTATGACCCCAACAAACACCCAAGCGTTGCG
>CAZFWD010000082.1:0-3645 GCA_964522535.1 uncultured Desulfonema sp. | reverse complement strand
AAAGCCTCGGCCATCGGCGGGTTCAGCGTCGAATCGGTCCAGTACCACCTGGGCGGCACCTTCCGCGGCAGCTACTACACCCTCAACGACAACATCATCAACGGCCGCATCCGCGGCATCGCCGGCGTGGTGGGCTGCAACAACGCCCGTACCCGCCATAACGAGGGGCATATCATGGTGGTCAAGGAACTCATTAAAAATGACGTGCTTGTTCTGACGACCGGTTGCAACGGGATCGCCTGCGCCACGGAAGGCCTGCTGACGCCGGAATCGGCCGCGGTTTACTGCGGCCCGGGGCTGGCCGAGGTCTGCGAGACCGTGGGGATTCCGCCGGTGCTCCATGTCGGCTCCTGCGTGGACAACAGCCGAATCCTTCTGGCGGCCACCGAGATGGTCAAGGCGGGCGGTCTGGGAAACGATATCGCAGATCTGCCGGCGGCCGGCAGCGCGCCGGAATGGATGAGCGAGAAGGCCATTTCCATCGGTCATTATTTTGTGACCTCCGGCGTTTACACGGTATTCGGGGTCACCTTCCCCACCAGCGGCGCCCCGGTCTTCCAGGATTATCTGTTCAAGGGCCTGGAAAAGATCTACGGCGGCATGTGGGATTTTGAGCCGGATCCGATCCTGCACGCGCGCAAGATGATCGCCCATATCGACATGAAGCGCAAGGCGCTGGGCATCGACAAGGCTAGGGATCGCGTGTTGATGGATTTTGAGGCGCGCCGGGCCCTGGAAGCATAAAACTGGAAGTATAACAATTGGGATGGGTTTAAATATAAGTTTGAAGGAATAAATCCTCAACGAAGGAGGAATGTATGTCAAAGTTAGTTGCGTTTGCTGCCATTCAGGGCGGTTACAAGGTTGTTTCAACGGTGGAAGGGGAGTATCGCAGGGCGCTGGAGTCCTTCAACGCCGACACCAAGGTTCAGTTCCCCAACACAGGGTATTTTCTTCCGGTGATTTATTCCCTTACCGGCATGAAGGTTGAGACCTTAGAGGATCTGAAAAAACCCTTAGAGTTTGCGCGCCGTCTTTTGCCGCCGCATGTTAAGGGAAAAAATCATCTCCCCTACCTGGGTCCCCTTCTGGACGCGGGGATGGCGGCTATTTTCGCCTATGAAATCTCGGAAGCCCTTCGCATCGTCCGGGAACCTGATTTTTATCTGCCCCAGGAAGACCCGGATCTGGAGGGGGGTAAGATATGGCTGGGGCCGGCGGATGACGTGGTTTTCCGGAAAAGAGGGGTTGAGTTTGTGGACGGCACCGCGCCGGGGTTTGCGGCCATCGTGGGCGCCGCCCCGACCTCGGAGATCGCCAAGCAGATCGTCGAAGAGTATCAGAGACGGAACCTGTATATCTTCTGCGCGGCCAAGCATAACGGCACCTCGGTCATCGATCAGCTTCTTGAGCAGAATGTCCAGATCGGCTGGGGGACTCGAATCGTGCCCTTCGGCCCGGACATCTCCTCGGCCGTGTTCGCTCTGGGGTTTGCCAACCGTGTGGCCATGGCCTTCGGCGGCATTCAGCCCGGGGATTACAGACGGATTCTCAAATACAACAAGGACCGGGTGTTCGCCTTTGTCAACGCCCTGGGCGATATCGGCACCAGCTGGGGCGTCGCCGCGGCCGGCGCGGTCAACTGGGGGTTCCCGACCCTGGCGGATACGGATATTCCCGAGATCCTGCCCACCGGCATCTGCACCTATGAACATGTGGTGGCGAATGTTTCCCATGAGGAGATCGTCCAGCGATCCGTGGAGGTCCGCGGGCTCAAGGTTACGGTTTCCCAGATCGACATTCCCTGCTCCTTCGGTCCGGCCTACGAGGGGGAGCGGGTCAGGGGCAAGGACCTGTTCGCCGAGATGGGCGGCGGCAAGACCCAGTGCACCGAGCTGGTCAAGATGGCCGACATGAAGGAAATCGAGGACGGCAAGGTCGTGGTGGTCGGCAAGGATATCCCGGATCTTAAGGATGGGGATACCCTGCCGCTGGGGATTTTTATTCAGGTCGCCGGCCGGGAGTTTCAGACCGATTTCGAGCCGATCCTGGAGCGCCAGATTCACCACCTGGTCAATTATATTCAGGGCGTGATGCATATCGGGCAGCGGGACATCTCCTGGGTCCGCGTCAGCAAGGCGGCCGTGGAGAAAGGGTTTACCTTGAAGGATATCGGGGTCGTGCTGCACGCCAAGATGCATCAGGATTTCGGAAAAATTCTGGACAAGGTTCAGGTGACCCTGTATACCAAGAAGCCCGATGTGGACAAGCTGACCAAGCAGGCCCGGGCGGAATACAAGACCCGTGACGAACGGGTGGAAAAGATGCGGGACGAGGATGTGGAAATCTATTACTCCTGCACCCTCTGCCAGTCGTTTGCCCCCAACCATGTGTGCTCGGTCAGTCCGGAGCGGACAGGGCTTTGCGGCGCGTACAACTGGATGGACTGCAGGGCCTCCTATGAGATCAACCCCACCGGGCCGAACCAGCCGATTGAAAAGGGGGAATGCTTAGATCCCCGGCTCGGCCAGTGGAAGGGGGTCAATGATTTTGTGTTTAAGGCCTCCCGGGGCGCTGTGACCCATTACAATTTTTATTCCATTGTTCATGACCCCATGACCACCTGCGGCTGCTGCGAGTGCATCGCGGCCATGCTGCCGGGATGCAACGGCGTGATGACGGTCAACCGGGAGTATACCGGCGAGACCCCCTGTGGAATGAAGTTCACCACCTTGGCGGGCGTGATGGGCGGCGGCGCCACAAGCCCCGGTTTTGTCGGTCATTCCAAGTTCAACATTACCCAGAAGAAGTTCATTCGGGGTGACGGTCCCAATGATGTGGAAGAAGGCGGGATCCTGCGGATGGTCTGGATGCCCAAGATACTCAAGGACGAGCTCAAGGAACGGATTGACATGCGGGGCAAGGAGCTGGGCTATCCGAATCTCTACGAAATGATCGCTGATGATACCGTCGGCACCACCGAGGAGGAGATTCTGCCCTATCTTAAGGAAAAAGGGCATCCCGCGCTGACCATGGATTCTCTGGTCTGATCATATGCGGTAGTCTCTCAGGCGGCGGGAACAGGCCGCCGCCTGTCGGTTTGCCGTGGGTGATGGCGTAAAAGGGACTGTTGTTTGGTCAGTTTTTAAAAAATGGATTAAAAATATGAGGAGACGAAAATGGCATTAACCGGTATTCAAATATTCAAGCTCCTTCCGCAGACCAACTGCAAGGAATGCGGGGTCCCCACCTGCCTTGCCTTTGCGATGAACCTGGCCTCCGGCAAGGCGAATCTCGACGACTGTCCCTATGTCTCGCCTGAGGCACGGGAAAAGCTGGCGGAGGCATCGGCCCCACCGATCCTGCCGGTTCAGATCGGAAAGGGCGTGCGAAAGCTCACGGTCGGCGCAGAGACGGTGCTCTACCGGCATGAAAAAACATTTTACAACAAGACAGGGGTCGCCGTTCGGGTAGCCTCCGATATCTCTGAAAAGGACCTGAAGGCCAAGTTGGCCGTTTGGAACGCGTTTCAGTACGAGCGGGTGGGATTGAACCTTCGGCCTGAACTGGTGGCGGTAGAGGATGTTTCCGGCAATGCGGAAGCCTTTGCGAAGGTCGCGAAAACCATCGCCGAGACCTCCGAGT